>DASYXE010000001.1:0-6516 GCA_035935375.1 Gemmatimonadaceae bacterium
GCGATGACCGGCGAAGTGACGCTGCGCGGCAAGGTGCTCGAGATCGGCGGCGTCAAGGAAAAAATGATGGCCGCGTACCGTGCCGGCCTGCGCGAAGTGATTCTGCCCAAGATGAACGAGAAGGACCTGCGTGACGTGCCGGACGAGATGCGCGCGAACATGGTGTTCACGTTCGCGGCGACGATGGACGAAGTGTTCCGGTTGGCGCTGATGGCGCCGGTGCCCGGCCGTCCGGCGGATCAACCGTCGGTGCCGGAGCGCGAGGCGACCGATCGGACGGTCGCCGTCGAGCGCCCGGCGGTGGGCGCCGGCCGCGCCTAACGCAAGCTCAGCGCGTGGAGTCGGCGGCGGGGCATGCGCCCGTCGCCGGGCACGAGGTGACGCGCGCCTTGTCCACGCGCACGACAGAAGGCGATACGCCGGACGGGAAATCCGTGTACAGCACGGCTGCATGTCCGGCGACCGTGCCGCCCCACATCGTCGCGACCCGATCGTCAGGCAGCGCGTACACCTTCTCCGACGGAGTGTCCTTGGACTCGAGGTTCGGGAACCGGCGGATCATCACCTGCTCCACGGCGTTGGCGAACTGCGCCGACTGGAAGGGCGTATTCCAGAGCGTGAGCCACGCGATGCCGTCGCCCGTGGAGAACTTGATTACCTCGTAGCGGTCCCCTGCCCAACCCGCGGCCGTGCGAATCGACGAATTCTGGTCCTGCAGAAATTGCAGCAGGAAGATCCGCGTCTCGAATTCGCCCAGGTCGTCGTCGTACGTGACCGCGCCGGTCGACGGCTTCGCAAACGCGATGGCGAGCGGCGCCTGGCGCTGCGGTGAGAAGAAGGACCCGGTGTGCAGAATCTCCGACGTCGACGCCGGCATGTTGTCGCCATAGGGCTGCTTGCCCGGCTCGTGCAACTGGAACTGGCGAACGAACTCGGCGCCGCTCAAGTACGGAAAGATCAACGTTTCCTGGACGATCTCCGGCGCGGCACGCATCTCGGCCATCCCCTGCATGCGACTGTCGCGGATCATGTCGCGGACGCGATCCCAGCCACCGGGAAGTCCGGCGCCCGGACCGAGTGCGGCCTGAATCGGCACGAGCATCGCCTGTCCTTCGATCACGGCTTTCGCCGCCTGGCCGCGGTCGTTCTGGCGGCTGATGCGGTTGATCGAATCGAGGTTCATGTATTGGTCTTGCAGGGCGTGCACGAGCTCGTGCTGGATGGTCAGCCCCGTGATGTCGGGCGGCGAGCTGTCGACCACGTACAAGACCTTGGTGTGCGGGTCGTAGAAGCCCTCGACCTGCTCCGTTAGGAGATTGATGAACAGCTTCCGGAGATCGAGCGTGTCGGGGATGAGGCCCAACCGGCTATAGAAGATCTGTTTGGCCGAGAGCTCCTTGTCGCCCTCTTCGGTTTGGAACTGGGCTTCGAGGAACTGCCGGACCTGCGCGCGGGTCCGCGTCTCGAGAACCGGCGGGCGTTTGAACGTGAGGCCCGTGCCGTGCTCGATGATCGGGATGTCCTCGGCGACCTGCTTCGCGAACGGTCCGTTGGTCGCGGCCTCATCGCTGCGCGCGCACGCGGTGACCGCCGCCATGCACAACGCGGCGGCGATGCCGCGGCGCAGCGCATTCATGGAGCCCATTGCACGTCCTGACCGGTGGCGACGGCGATCACGCGCGCGACGTCGAAGCCGCGCACGACGAGCCCCGCATCGATCAGGCGGCGCTGCAGCTCCGTCTCGAGGGCGGCCAGCCGAGAGCGTGCGGCCGGCACGACGCGCGGCGTCCGATCCGGCGCCGCCGCCGGCTGTCCGTTAGGCGCCTGGTCCGTGGGCGGACCGGCCGGCGCCGGCGTGGGCGTGGGCACGCGCTGCCCGGTGAACGCCGCCTCGAGCTCGGCGCCGAAGCGCTCGAGCGCGGCCATGCCGCCGCGCGCCATGCGCTCGATCGGATCGTCCACCAGCTCGCCGTTTTCCTCGACGGGGCGCGACGCCGCGGCGCGCGGCGCGGCAACCATGTCGCGCTCCGCGAGCCTCACGAGATGCCGGCGCTCGACGATGAGCGCCTCGAGGTCGCTCGGATACCGCGCCAGGGCCTGCGTGTGCGCACACGCTTCGTCGAGCGCGTCGATCGCACGGTCGGGTCGCGCACGATCGGTGATGTACCGATCGGTGAGCGAGACGCTCGCCAGGAGCGCTTCCTCGGCGATGGCCACGTTGTGGTGCCGCTCGAGACGTTCCTTGCGCGCGTGCAGTACCTCGAGCGTCTGCTCGACCGAGAGCTCGCGCACCGTGATCTTCTGGAACCGCCGCTCCAGCGCGGGGTCGCCGCGCACCCAGTGGTCGTATTCGTCCTGCGTGGTTGCGCCGATCACGCGGAACTCCCCGCGTACGAGCGCCGGCTTGAGCATGTTCGCGGCATCCATCGCCGCGCCCATCGCGGTGCCCTGCCCGATCAGATTGTGCAGCTCGTCGATGAACAGGATGATGTTCGGGTCGCTCGATGCGGCGCTGACGATGTCGCGCAGCCGTTCCTCGTATTGTCCGCGGTACATCGTGCCGGCGAGGAGCGCGACGTGATCGAGCGCGAGCAGTTTGACCTGGCGCAACGCCAGCGGCACGTCGCCGGACGCGATGCGTTGGGCGAGTCCTTCGGCGATGGCGGTCTTGCCGACGCCGGCCGGTCCGACTAACGCGGGATTGTTCTTGCTCTGGCGCAGCAGAATGTCGACGACGCGCGCAATCTCGTCGTCGCGGCAGCGCACGGTCTCGAGGCGGCCCGCGCGCGCGTCCGCCGTCAGATCGCGCGTCGTGCGCGACAGCGCCTGGTCATCGGATCCCAATACGTCGCCCAGCATCAGATTCCCGTGAGTCCTCGATACCACTCGATGAGCGGACCGCCCCACAGCAGCGCGATCATGGCCGCAGGGGCCAGGAACACGCCGAATGGAAC
Source organism: Gemmatimonadaceae bacterium (assembly GCA_035935375.1). Lineage (GTDB taxonomy): Bacteria > Gemmatimonadota > Gemmatimonadetes > Gemmatimonadales > Gemmatimonadaceae > JADGGM01. Next base: position 2,955 of record DASYXE010000001.1, read on the forward strand.
GAGCGGCGCGTCGAACTCGACACCGGCGCGCCGGCTGCGCACGTACGCGATCGGAAACACCACCAACAGGAAAATGACCGCGCCCAGCGCAGCACCGAAAAATACCGTCAGGAACGTGCGACCGATGCCGAGGTGCGCACCGACCATGGCCATGAGCGTCACGTCGCCAAAGCCCATTGCTTCCTTCTTGAACGCCATTTCGCCCAGCCAACCCGCAATGGCGATCACCCCCGCACCGACACACGCCCCTATAGCTGAATCATACAGGTTCGCGAAGGGCGAAGTTTCGCGCATGACGGCGGCCACGATTGCCATGACCAGTGCCCAGATCAACCCAAACGCGGTAAAGCCGTCTGGGATCACGTACGCGGTCGCATCGGTGAGCATGATGCCGAGGAGGATGGTGCCGAACACCGCCACGCGGAGCGCAGTGAGCGACGCGCCGAACTGCACGTAGGACGCCAACCAGCCCAACGCAACCGCCAGCTCGACCAACGGATACACGGCGGAGATCGGCTGCGAGCAGCCGCGACACTTCCCGCGCAGCAGCACCCAACTCACGAGTGGAACGTTCTCCCACCAGGTGATCTCGTGTCCGCACCGCGGGCATCGCGAGCGAGGACTCACGACCGACAAGTCCTTAGGCCAGCGCGCGACGCACACGTTCAGGAACGACCCGAAAATCGCGCCAAACAGGAAGGCAACGGCGCCCGGCGCGAACGAAGTGGTGGCAGCGGACGCTTCGATCACGGGCGGAGTTGGTAGAGGAGAATGCCGGCGGCGACGGCCACGTTGAGCGACTCGACGTCCGACGCAATCGGAATGGCGACCCGGCGGTCGGCGCGACCGCGGGCCTCGCTCGAGAGGCCGCCGCCTTCATTGCCGACTATGAGAGCGATCGCGCGATTGTTGGGCGTCCGATCGATGGGCTCGCCAGACGCATCGGCGGCCCAACATTGCACGCGATGAGCGGCGCGGAGCGTGTCGAACGCGTCCCATTCGCAGGCGAGCGCCTGATGCCGGAAGAGCGCGCCCATTGCGCTACGGACGACTTTCGCGTTCCAGAGGTCAACGGTGTCGGGCATGGCCAGCGTGACGTCGACGCCGAAGGCTGCGGCGGTTCGGAGCAGCGTGCCGACGTTGCCCGGGTCCTGCACGCCGTCGAGAACCAACACACGGGCCGTGTCGCCGAGTGCGAGACCCGCCGGATCGCGTTGCGGAATTTCGGCGACGACCAAAATGCCTTGGGGCGATTCGGTGCTTGATGCACTCGCGAAATCCTTCTCGTCCACCTCGAGCACCGGCATGCCGGCGGCGCGCACGGACTCGAGTAAGGCGGTGCCGCGCGGCGTGGCGGAGAGTGTGGGCGACACGAGCGCGCCGTCCGAGTGGACGGGAGAGCGCAGCAACTCTTCGACGGTTCGCACGCCTTCGGCGACGAATCGTGTGTTCCGCTCGCGTGCGCGACGGCGCTTCAGATCGCGCGCAACGGTAAGCAGCTTCACCTTCGTGATGTGCGAAGCGAGCGGAACATCTCTTGCCTTGATAGGGAGTGCATTCGAAACGGGGGGTTGGCCATGCGGCGACTCGTACGGGGCGTATTGTGTCTCTTACTCTGCGGTTGCGCGACGATGTCGACACAGCAGGAGGTTCAGCTCGGCCAGCAAGAATCGGCGGACATCGCCAAGCAGCTGCCGATCATTCAGGACGCCGAGGTGAATCGGTACGTGAACATGCTCGGCGATTCGATCGCGAAGCTATCGGACAATCGGAATTTGGAATGGCATTTCTTCGTCGTGAACAGCAAAGAGATAAATGCCTTCGCTGTACCCGGCGGTTACATCTACGTGAACAGAGGACTGATCGAGGACGCGGACAAGATGGATGAGTTGGCGGGAGTGCTCGGTCACGAGATCGGACACGTGATCCACCGCCACACCGTGAAATTAATGCAGAAGGAGCAGGGCGCCAACGTGGGATTGGCCGTGGGATGTATTCTGACGGACGTATGTAAAGATCCGGCGACGGGCGCCGCGATCAACGTCGCCGGCAGCGCCGTGTTCGCGAAATTCAGCCGGGAAGACGAGCAGCAGGCGGACGAGAGCGCGGTGACGTACGTGACGCGCGCGGGCATCGATCCGCACGGACTGCCGGAGATGTTTCAGAAGATGATGTCGCAGCAGCAGTCCAATCCGTCGGCCGTCGAGACGTGGTTCGCGGACCATCCGAGCGACCAGAGCCGGATCGACGACACGCAGCGGCTGATCGACAAGATCGATCCGTCGATCCTCAAGGGCCTAACGCAAGACACGCAGGCTTTCCACGATTTTCAGAACCGGTTGAAGGGCCTGCCGCGCAGTTAGGCGACGCGCGCGGTCTTGCGGGCGGCGAGCGCTTCGCCGGCGCGCACGAGGAGCTCCTCGATGGGGGGCACCTCGTGCGGCTCGAAGCGCACCACACCCATCGTGAGCGACAGCGCGTAGGCGCGATCGCGTTGGGCGGCGTTCTGCCGGTCCACGCACGCGCGCAGGCGCGGCGTGACCGCGTGGAGCGCGTCTTCGGTGGCGTCGAGCACGAGGGTCGCGAAGTCGTCGCCGGCCAGGCGGCAGACGACGTCCGATGCACGGAACGTGGTCTTGAGTGCGCTCGCGGCGGCAACGATTGCGCGGTCGCCCTCGTCGCGCCCGAACCGCTCGTTGATGTCGCGCAGGCGATCGATGTCGACGACCGCGAGCATGAGGCCCCGCATGCGGTGCGCGAGCTTGAGGTGATGCTCACACAGCGCGAGGAATCCGCGGCGGTTGTACAGTCCCGTCAGCTCATCGCTGAGCGCGAGCTGGCGCAGCGTCGCCTGGAGGCGATGCCGCTCGATGGCGTAGCGGAGCACGCGACGAAGGTCGCCGGCATCGAGTTGGTCGCGGGTGACCACGTCCTGCGCACCGGCTTCGGCGGCGCGTAGACCAATCGCCTCGCTCGACGTACCCGGCGGGGCGAGCATGACGACCGGGATGTCTGGTGCCTCGAACCGTGCACGGCGAACCGTGTCGAGACCCGCATCCGCCGACCCGGTTACATCGAGGACCAGGACATCGACCCCGCCGCGCGCGAGTCGCGAGATGCCCTCGGCCGGTTCGAGCGGAGGCTGGAGGACCTCGAAGCCGGGAGTAAGCGCGTCGCCGGGCGCCAAACGCTGGCTTAGGGCGTCGGCGCCCTCGAGGTGGTCTGCGATGATCAGGACATTCGTGCGCGGCGTGTTCATAGCGAACCCGGGTGGCGTCGGAGGCATGACCTGGACGGCGGTACAACTGCCTGAACTGGTTGACGTTCGAGCAGATACGGGCGTCACGTGCCGGGTGGCACGCGATAGCAACCACAGAGGGAATGGGGAAGCGCTCGCTGGCGCTCGCTAGGGGAAGCGCTGCGCTGGGGGAAGCGGCGGCGACGCCGCCTGAGGGAGCGGAAGGACATCAGTTCTCTCTGGGTGGACGGTGCCGCATCGCGCGGGCTCGCGCGGGCGCCCACGTCGCGCAGACCATTGATGTTGTTCCACTCCCCCAGGCGG
>DASYXE010000002.1:0-3701 GCA_035935375.1 Gemmatimonadaceae bacterium
TCGTTGGCGGCGAACGACGCCGCCGATGCGGAGCTGAACAGACACCGCTGGCTCATTCTGTTAGGCCTGATCACCGCGGCGATCATGGAGGTGCTGGACACCACGATCGTCAACGTGGCGCTGCCGCAGATGGCGGGCAACCTGGGCGCGACGTTCGACGAGATCGGGTGGGTCGCGACGGCGTACATCTTGTCCAACGTCATCGTGCTGCCGATGACCGCGTTCTTCACGGCGCGATTCGGGCGGCGCAACTATTTGACGGTGTCGATCGCGATATTCGCGTTCGCGTCGTTCATGTGCGGCACATCGCACAGCCTCACCGAGCTGGTGCTGTGGCGCGTGATGCAGGGCGCCGGCGGCGCGGCGCTCCTGTCCACCGCACAAGCCACGCTGCGCCAGGTCTTCCCCCGCGAACAGCAGGGCATGGTACAGGCGCTGTTCATCCTCGGCATCATCGTCGCGCCGACGGTCGGACCGACGTTAGGCGGGTGGATCACCGACAACTACAACTGGAACTGGATTTTCTTCATCAATATTCCGATCGCCGCGGCCTCGACGTTCCTGGTGACGGGCTTTCTGCACGACCCGCCGTGGATGAAACGGCAGAAGACCGACATCGATTGGTTGGGCATCGGCCTGCTCACCGTCGGGTTGGGCACGCTCCAGTACGTCCTGGAAGAGGGTCGGCGCAACGACTGGTTTCAGGACGCGCTCATCGTGCGATTGGCCCTCGTCGCCGGCGTCGCGCTCTCGGCGTTGATGTGGTGGGAGCTGTCGACGCGCAACAAGCACCCGGTCATCGAGTTCCACGTGCTCAAGAATCGGGAATTGAGCGCGTCCATCTTCCTGTTTCTCGCGTTAGGCTTCGGACTCTACGGCGGCGTGTTCATTTTCCCGTTGTTCACGCAGACGATCCTGAACTTCACGCCCACGGAGACCGGCCTCGCCCTCTTGCCCGGCGGCATCGCGACGGCCGTCGCGGCCGTGATCTGCGGGCGATTGTTGAACGGCGCCAAACCGCTGGTCGACGGACGCATCTTGATCGTGGTCGGCGTGTGCGTGTTCCTGGTCGCCATGTGGCAGTTAGGCCACCTGACGACCGCGGCCGGCGAGCCCGATGCGCGCGCCGCGCTCATCATCCGCGGCTTCGGGCTCGGCCTGCTGTTCACGCCGATCAACAACTCGGCCTACGGCAGTCTCGATCCCAAGACCGCGCAGCAAGCGTCGGGACTCATCAATCTCGCGCGCCAGCTGGGCGGGTCGTTCGGCATCGCGGCGCTCAGCACGTACGTCGACAAACACACCCAGCTGCATCGGGTGGATCTCGTGTCGAACATCTACGCCGGCAACCCGGCGCTGGTCGAGCGCCAGCGGGCGCTCACCGCGGGATTCCTGGCGCACGGCTATACGCCGCTCCAGGCCGCCCACGCGGCGATGGGCGCGATCGATCAGATGGTGATGCGGCAGGCCTCGATGCTCAGCTACAACGATGCCTGGATGCTGATCATGATGGCGTTCGTGATCGCGTCGCCGGCGATCATTCTGCTGCGCAAGCCGAAGGGCGGCGGGGCGGCGGCCGGCGCGCACTGAGCAGGCGCGGCCGCTCCCGGCTCACGCGAGTCACCAGGCTTCATCGGCCGTCGGCCCGTAAATGGATGGAAGCGGGACGTCGTTCAGTCGCAGGTACACGGTGAGCTGGCCGCGGTGATGAACGATGTGGTTCAGATGCTGCCGCACGACGACGCGCCGCGGCAGAGTGAACAGGACCTGGGTCCCATGCATGAGCGACCACGGCACGTCGAGGTCGCGATCACCAGCGGAGGCGAGTGCGTCGTGCCCGTCGTGCACGCCGCGGTCGAACTGGGCGAGGAGCGCGTCCGTTTTCTCCAAGCTGTAGCCGGCTCCGGCGCCAATGTCGAGCTTGGTGTCGCGCAGCATCGGCACCAGCCAGCCCGGCATACGCGCCACGAGCTGCGCCAGGTGGCCTAACGAAAACGATTTCGCATGCGGCTTCCACGAGCCGCGCTCGCTCGGTACGCGCTCGAGCAGTTTTCGCGTGGACGGCATCTCGCCGTCGAACTCCGCCAAGAATTCCTGTGCGACGCTCATGAGGGTGCTCCACGTTCAAGACCGGCCATCAAAGTGGGCGTTATCGTCGTCTTCGGATACAACGTGAACGAGCCCCGACCGCCCCGCCAATGAGCCGCTGACGAGCCCGATCGCGACAGTGGCCCCGAGCCCTTTACGGGCGGACACCAACAATGGCGGCGCCGGGGCGGATTGTACAGCGAGCCGGTTGACGTGGCCATTGACTAAACGGCCAGACCTCGTAGCATAGACTCGCCGCCCCGCCAAAACTCGTTGCCCCTCCAACCGGGCACCTCGCCCCGGAGACCCCGATGCCGCTGGCTATCCTCGCCGCGCTCGCGTGCTGCGGTTTGCCGCCGCATACGCGTGCACCTGCTCGGCCCGCGCCTCCCGTCATCGAAGCGAACGACAACCGTCGGCCCGCCGGCACGCTACGGCATGGCACGCTCACGGTCTCGCTCGAAGCGCGGGTGGGGACGTGGTACCCGGAAGGGCCCAACGGGAAAGCGATCACGACCGCCGCGTTCGGCGAGCCGGGACGTCCGCTGCAGGATCCCGGGCCGCTCATCCGCGTGCCGGCCGGCACCACCGTCCGTGCGAGCGTGCACAACGCGCTCGCCACGTCGATGACGCTGTTCGGGTTCGGTGCGACGCGTGGCACGGGAGACAGCGTCGTCATCGCCGCTGGTGCGACGCGCGAAGTGCAGTTCACCGCGGCAACGACCGGCACGTACTACTATACTGCGACGACGACGCCCGGTCCGTGGATGGCGCGCGTGAACGACGGAACGCAGCTCAACGGCGTGATCGTCGTGGACCCGAAGGGCGCGGTCCCATCCGACCGCATCTTCCTCATCTCGTGGTGGTTCAGGCTCGATTCGCTCAGCCCGACCGGCGTCGGAACGGGTACCATGGTCATGAACGGGCTGTCGTGGCCGCACACGGAGCGCCTGGAGCTCACGCAGGGCGACAGCGCGCGGTGGCGGTTCGTGAATCTCACCAGCCTGGACCACCCGCTGCACCTGCACGGATTTTATTTTCGCGTCGACGCCAAGGGCGATGGCGTGCACGACACCGCGTACGCGCCCGCCGAGCAGCGGTTAGGCGTGACCGAGATCATCGCGCCGGGCCAAACGATGTCGCTCGCCTGGGCGGCGACGCGGCCCGGCGACTGGATCTTCCACTGCCATTTCGCCGGCCACCTCTCGACGCTCGTGTCGCTCGACGACAAGAGCGGCGTCATGGATTCATCCGGCGCCATGCGCCACATGTCGGATCGTCCCCATCAAATGTACGGCCTGGTGCTCGGCATCCACGTTGCGCCGAACGGAAAATCGGCTCCGGTCGCCGCGGCCGAGCCCCGTCGCATCCGGCTCCTCGTCCGCGAAAAGCCCAACGTATACGGCTCGGCGCCCGGCTACGCGTACGTGTTAGGCGGATCCGCCGATGACTCGAGCGGCGCGATGCCAGTGCCCGGTCCGACGCTGGTGCTCCAGCGCGGCCAACCCGTCGCCGTGACCATCGTGAACCAGTCGCAGGATCATGCGGCGGTGCACTGGCACGGCATCGAGCTCGAGGACAGTTATGCCGACGGCGTCCCGGGATGGAGTGGG
>DASYXE010000003.1:0-6987 GCA_035935375.1 Gemmatimonadaceae bacterium
CGGTCGACGGCGTAGTCCGGCATCGCGACGAGCGAGCGGCGGAGCCTCGTGCTTCCGTTAGGCGCGTCGTACGCCGCGTCCACCCAGCCCACGCCGCCCCGCTCGTCGTAGGCGCGCAGCGTGCCGTCGGCCGCCGGCTGCGACCGGCCGTCGACGAGCGGCGCGTTGTGCGCGAGCGTGCTCCGATACCAGTGCAGGGATGGGTCGACGTACGATCCGGTGCCCATGTCGTCCAGCCACCGCTCGTCGCCGCGCGCCAGCAGCACGTTGAGGCGATCGGGATGGCCGTGTCCGCCGCCCGCGTGACCGTAGTCCAGTGCCAGATAGGTCCGGCCGGCATCGCGGCGGAATACGGCGAGTCCCTGCCCCGCCAACAGCACCGACTTGGGCGCCGCCGGCTCGAGGGGCGGCAGCGTCTCGCGCGCCAGCAACAGCGACCGCCAGCCGAGGTCTGCTCTGCCTAACGAGGTGGCCGGCTCACGGCGCTCCGCCTCCGACGTCGAGCGCCATCGGTCGGACCGGCCGCGCGGCGCGCCACCGCCGTCGTACAGCGTCCACAACGCTCCGGCCAACCGGCGATCGTCGCGGCGCGCGAGCCCCAGCTCGCACGATTCGGCGAACCGCCACTGCCGGAGCGAGACTGCGTACTGCGAATCGCGCCGCGACGGAAACGTGAAGTCCGGCAGCGCCGACAGCAGCGGCGTCGCAAACGCCTCGGCGAACCGGTCGCCTAACGATGGCGGAATCGGCACGCCGATGCGCTCCATCATGGTGACGCCATACCACAGACCGCGGTGGGCGAACAGATGGTAGTTCTCGCCCTCGTACCAGGTTCCATCCGACAGCAACCCGTGCGACAACTGCGCCAGCACGCCGGACGGACTGGCAATAGCGCGTTGCGCCATGCGCGACTCACCGAGCAGGATGCCTCCCGCGATCAGCGCGGCATCGTTCCACACCTGCCGGTTCGACGCGCCCTCGTCGAACGACGCGATGAGCGCCGTACTCGGTTCGATGATCCGCTCGCGCACACGCGCTCCGAGATCGGCCGCCATGCCGGCCGTCTCGAGCACGTCGAGTGCGATCGCGATCTGCAGCAGCCAGATGGACTCGAGATAGGTCGAGAAGAACGGGCGCGACGGCCCGAGCACGTTGTCGCGATTCGGATACGCCAGGTACCGGTCGCTGTAGGCCTCGAGCACGTGCGCGGCGAACGACGCCAGCGACGCGTCGATGCCTAACGCAGCCAACGTCGCCGCGTGCACCGCTCGTTCGGCGAGCCAGAGCTGGTATCCCATGAGCCACCAGCGGTCGTGCCGTTCACCGCGCCACACGGTGCCATCGACCGGACATCGATGGTCGTGCGCCGCGAACGGATCGAACTCGAGCGGCACACCGTGATCCGGGCATCGCCCGCCGTCGCGCGACAACATCGCCTTCGCCGAAGGAACCTCGATCGGCCGTTCGACAGCGGCACGGAGGTCGCCGGACAGCGACGCCGCCAGCGGCGCCAGCGATGCACCCGGGGAGCGCAGCGCCGCCGAGCGCGCAGCGAGCGCCTCATCGCTGATGAGCAGGCTCATGGTCGCGCGCCCGCGCGCGCTCCGATGGACCAATCGTGAATGGTCACCAGCTCGCCGCGCAGATCCATCCGGAGTCCGCGCAACCGGCGCGACACGCCCTGCACGCCGTGCGCGTCGTAGATCCATGCGGCCGGTGCGTTCCGCGCGAGGTCGGCTTGTACCGCCAACCACGCGCTGCGCGCCCGGTGGGCATCCGGCGCCTCGCGCGCCGCGGTGAGCAGTGAATCCAACACAGGAGAATGGTAGTCGCCGTAGTCCAGCGCACCACCCGCCTGGTGCGAGTCGTACATCGCCGACAGGTACGCCAACGACAGATCGCCGGGGATGCCGGTGATGAGCGCATCGAAGCGCGGCGGACGCGCCCGCGCGTCCTGCAGGAACGATGCGAGCTCGCGCTGGCGGATCTCCATGCGAATGCCGATGGCCGCCATGTCCGACTGGAGCAGCTGCTCGACGGCATTGTCGCCGCTGCCGACGGTCAGGAGCGTGAATGCTAACGGAACGCCGCGGCGCGTGCGGAGTCCGGTGGTCGCGCGACGCCAGCCCGCGGCGTCGAGCAGGGAGTCTGCACGCGCCGTATCGAGCACCGCCGTATCCGACGACGCGTACGGGTGCTCCGCCGGGACCGGCCCCGCAGTTGGGGTCGCAAACCCGTAGAGCGCCGCCTCCGCGATGCGGCGGCGGTCGATCGCGAGGCCGATGGCACGCCGCACACGCGCGTCGTCGAACGGCGGGCGCACGGCGTCGAAGATGATGCCGTACGAGACCATGACCGGATACTCGAGCACGCGCAACGACGGATCGCGCCGCACCAATCCCGCCATGGCCGGCGAGATCCCGGCGACGTCGAGCTCCCCGCTCACGAGGCCCGCGAATTTGGTCGACGGCTCGTTCACGATCGCGATCACGACGCGCCTTACGTTAGGCGGGCCACCGAGGGCCGCCGGGAACGCATCGTTGCGGGCGAAGACCCATCGCTCCCCGGGCCTCCGCTCGACGAACCGGAACGGCCCATTCCCGACCGGCATCGTATCGAACGCCGCGCGGCGCATCTCCGACCGGGCAACGGACGCCAGCAGGTGCGCCGGCACGATCGGCAGCTCGCACAACACGAGCGGGACTTCCGGTTGGGCGCGCCGGAAGTGCAGCGTGATCGTCGAGTCGTCAACCATCTCGACCGTCGCGATGTCGGCGAGATCCGCGTAGCGCGGATAGCCGGTGCGGGCGTCGCGCGCCGCGTCGATCGTGAACGCGACGTCGCGCGACGTCGTGCGCTGGCCGTCTTGCCAGCGCAGACCCGCGGCCAGCGCGAAGGTGAGCGACCGCCGATCCGTCGACCACGTCCAACGCCGCGCGAAGTACGGCGCAGGTTTGAGGGCGCTGTCGTATTTCGCGAGCGTCACGAACAGCATGTAGCGCTGCACCTGGCGCGCGAGTGGGTGAATCGTGATGAGTGGATTGCCCGACTCGAGGTCAGCGCCCGACGCGTACACGACCGTGTCGATCGGCGTGGCCGAGGCGCCGCACCCCGCTGCTGCGCCGAGCGCGAAGGCAACAAGACAACGTCGCACGGTTGACGCGCGCGCGCCCGGACGCATCATCACTCGATGCGTCTCCTACTCCGCCGGCTGCTCGATGCGCTCGTGCTGCTGTGGCTCGTGGTCACACTCACGTTCCTGCTCCTTCGTGCGGCGCCCGGCGATCCGGCCGCGTTGTTGGTGCCTCCGACGGCGACGGCCGCCGACGCCGCTCGTGCGCGTGCACGGCTCGGGCTCGACCGTCCGCTGTGGGTACAATATGCGCGCTGGGCGGGGGGCCTTCTCAAGGGCGATCTCGGCGAGAGCTTCGCCCAACATCGACCGGTCGCCGAACTGCTCGAGCGCGCGCTGCCGGTGTCGCTCGGACTCGGCCTGTCATCGCTCGCGCTGACTTTTCTGTTCGGCATCGCCATCGGCACGGCGCAGGCCGCGCGTCGCGGCACGACGACCGACACGGCGCTGACCATCTTCACCACGTCGGTATACGCGGCGCCGAGTTATTGGCTCGCACTCGCGCTGGTCGCGTGCTTCACGTATGGCGCGGCGCGTTGGGGATTCCCGCAGGCCATGCGACTACCGGCGTTCGGTGTGCGCGATCCCGCCTCGACGGCCACGGGATTCGCGGCCACCGCCGACGTCCTGCGGCATGCGATACTTCCGGTCATCACGCTCACGGCGATCGGCGCGGCGGGTATCGCGCGCTACACGCGCACGATCGCCGCGGACTTGTTGCGCGCCGACTTCGTGCGCACGGCGCGCGCCAAGGGACTGCCGCCGCGGTCCGTGTACGTGCGCCACGTGGTGACCAACGCGCTGCCCTCGCTCATCGTTTTGTTCGCGCTCGCCTTGCCGGGCGTGCTGGCGGGCTCGGTGTTCGTCGAAGTCGTGTTCGCATGGCCGGGGATGGGCCGCCTGATGGTCGACTCGATTTTCGCCCGAGATTATCCGGTCGTGATGGGGGCGGCGACGATCTACGCGGCACTCGTGATCCTCGCCAACCTGGCGGGCGATCTCGTCCTTCCGTTAGTCGACCCGCGGCGCCGCGCATGACGATCTTTCAGCCGACCGTTCGCCGGCGCGCCCGCGGTGCGCTCGCGGTGCTCGTCGCGCTCGTCGTCGCGGCCATCGTGGTGCCGATGCTCGCACCCACCGATCCGCGCGCCATCGGCAACGTGCTCGCGCTCCGCTTCATCCCGCCCTTTACCTCCGATCCGTCAGGCCATTGGCATCTGTTGGGCACCGATGCGTTCGGCCGCGATCTGTTCACGCGGATGATGCTGGCCGCCCGCATCTCGCTCCTCGTCGGATTCGCCGGCTCCTTGTTCGCGGGCATGGCCGGCATCGCGGTGGGGGCAGTGGCTGCCTGGGCGGGCGGAATCGTCGATCGTGTCGCGATGGCGGTGAGCGACGCACTGCTCGCCATTCCGAGGCTCGTGCTGCTCTTGGTCGCGGCCGCACTCTGGCCTCCGGGCGCGGTGATGGTCGTGCTCATTCTGATGTTCACCGGATGGATGGGCGTCGCGCGTCTCGTGCGTGCCGAAGTGCTCGGTGTCCGCACGCATGCGTACGTGGAGGCGGCACACGCGCTGGGCGCGCGCCAGCGGCGCGTCCTGTGGCGCCATGTGCTGCCCAACGCGCTGGGCCCGGCGATCGTGGCCATCACGTTGGGCGTGGGCAGCGCCATTCTACTCGAGAGCGGGCTGTCGTTCCTCGGTCTGGGCATCCAGCCGCCGAATCCCAGCTGGGGCAACATGATCGCCGACGGTCGCGAGGCGATCGTGATGGCGCCGTGGGCCGCGCTCGCGCCGGGGCTGGCGCTGATCGCGACGGTGACCTGCTGCACGCTGTTGGGCGACGCCCTCTCGGACGCCGGCGCCTAACGGACCAGCAGCGTGAGAATCTCCCGCGGTCCAGCCTGAAGCGGTATGCCCGCGCCGTCGATGGCGGCGGCCTCGACGGGCGTTTCGTCCAACCGCGCCCGCATCGCTTCGCGCACCGGGAACCCACAGCGCCAGCCACCGGCCGCCGGGCGCTCGAGCAGATTCACGCAGCGCAGCACGGTCCACTCCGCATCGTCGCTCGGCTTGCACGCCAGGAACGCCAGCCCCTCGCCGTCGAGCTCGACGCCAAACGTCTCGGGAGGGGCGCCGAGCGCGCTCCGCAGCGTTAGGCCGGTGAGCGGCAGGAGCGCGTCGTCGCACGTACGCTCGATGCGGTCGATGGTTGCCGCGTCGCGGCCACCGTGCATCAGAAGTGCGAATCGCCCTTCGAACGGCCCGAGGCATTGCGCATCGGGTGTCGGAGACGGCCAGCCAGCATGTCCGGGGCGCTCCGGCAGGTCGCTCCGCGAGAGATCACCCACCGCGCGCAGCAGCGTGATGGCCACGTCGCCGTTGTCGGCGCTCTCGTATTCCGCGAGTCCATCCGAGTACACGGTGACGCCGCGTGATCCCGCATCGCGCGTCACGTACCGCGCGAGCGGAGCCGTCGGTGGCGGCATCTCGGTGCTGCCCGGAGGGGCGACGATGGGCGATCGCACCACGGGACCGAACGCCGCATCGGCAACGGTCGCCGCGCCGGCGAGCCCCGTATGAAACACGATGCGCAGTCTGTGATCGCGACAGGCATTGTCACCGGAGACGCGCACGCGCACGAATCGATCGCCCGCATCGAGCGTGACCACAACGTTCACCTGCATCGCGTGCGACTCGTTCGACCGCGACTCGCGCCCGGGAGCGAGGCCGGCCGGCACATCGAGCACGAAGCTGCCCGCGAGCTCGGCGCGCAGCGGACCGCCGTGCGTTAGGCGCACGCCTTCGAGGCGGCGGGTACGCACGGTGCCGCCTCGCGGCGATGGCGTGTACAGATCGCCGCCATCTCCCACATCTTCGACCGACAGTGCCGATGCGAGCGTCGTTGCCGGCGACACCGATGTGACGGACACCGCACCGTCATCCTCGATACTCACCCGAAGCCACTCGTTCTCCATCCACCGTTGCCCTGCACGCACGGCGTATGGCGCCGGTACCGCGTTCGACTCGCCGCCGATCGTCAGGCTGGCCGTACCGTATCCTCGAACTCGCCGCACCCACACCAGCGCGCGCGCCGATTCGACCAACGCTTCTCGAGGGTAGGCGAGCGGCGAGTCGACGCGATCGTACCGAATCGCGCGGTCGAGCACCTGCACGGCCAACGGCGCGTTGTCTCGCGAGAGTGAGAACGCCGGCGGCAGTGCCTCGGGCGTCGCCTCGCGCCCGCTTCCAGGCCCAACGCGCACCCGCGCCATGAGGCGAGCCACCTCGACTTCGGCCACGCCCTCCCGTGTACGCGGCGCGCGATTGCGCACGATGACGCACGGTGCCCACTCACTGCTCCTCGCGTGCGCGAACGCCGGATCGTGCCGCACGAGGTCGCTGAGCGAGTCCTCGCGCACACCGGCCGCTTGCGAGAGTGCGTCCTCGAGGCGGAGGTCCATGGCTCGCGCGACCTGGTCGATGGAGCATCCGCACAACGTGTCATGCGGATGACAGAGTAGCAGCGTTTTCCACGCGGCGCGCAACAGATCGCTGCGATCGTGCGCGCTGCCGTGCGATGCGAGCGCCGCCCACGGCTCGGCGTCCCGCACCAGCGCGCGTTCCGCCGCCGCGTTTGCGCGCTTCTGGTGTGCGCGCGTGGCGAACGTGCCTTGCAGCGTCCAGGTGTACGCGTACGACGCGCGCAGCTCGCCCTCGACCACCGGGAGGGATACGCCACGCGCCCGCGCGGCGAGCGACTCGGCGAATCCGGCGAGTGATCCGGTGCGTACCTTGGCCGGCACCGCGGCGGCGGCGAGCGCGGCGAGCGCCCGCGCCCGGTCGCGCTGCCGC
>DASYXE010000004.1:0-14109 GCA_035935375.1 Gemmatimonadaceae bacterium
GCGGGCGACCGGGACGGGCGTGGCGACGCGTGCGAGCCCATCGCGCGGCGATGCGGAGCTCTATGTGGCGGTGCGCGCGTCGGGCGGCATCGCGCGGGTGTCGGTGAGCACGGCGCAGTTAGGCGAGATCGTGTCGAGCGCCCGCGGCGACGTGGTGCTGGCGGCGCTGATCGCGCTGGCCGCGGCGCTCGCGCTGACGTTCGCGTTTTCGCGTGCCGTGACGCAGCCGATCGTCGAGCTGCGCGACGTCGCGCGCTCGCTGGCGAGCGGCGACCTGGCGCGGCGGCCGTCGTTGAGCGCCCCGGGCGAAGTCGGTGAGTTAGGCACCGCCATGCACCGCATGGCCGAGCAGCTCGCGGCGCGGCTCCGCGAGCTGCAGGCGGAACAGGGGCTGCTGGCCGCCGCCATCGAGTCGCTGCACGAGGGACTGTTGGCGGTCGATGCGCATCGGCGCGTGGTGCGGCTCAACGACGGCGCGCGCAGGTTGCTGCGCGTCGACCGCCCGGTGCCGTTCTCGGTGGACCTGCTGCCGCGCGACGCCCTGCTGCGCGAGGCCTTGGGCGCGGCGTTGGGCGGCGAGCCGAGCGGACCGAGCGAGACGGTGGTCCACGACCGGACGCTGTCGATCACGGCGCGTCCGTTAGGCGACGGCGGCGCCGTCCTGGCCCTGCTCGACCTGACGGCCACGCGCCGTCTGGAATCCGTGCGCCGCGACTTCGTGGCCAACGTGTCGCACGAGCTCAAGACGCCGCTCACGGTCATCGGCGGCTTCGCCGAAACCATCGTCACCGATGACCTGCCGGCCGAGCAGCGCGCCCAGTTCGCCGAAGCCATCCGCGCCAACGCCGAGCGGATGCGCCGCATCGTCGACGACCTCCTCGATTTGTCGCGCATCGAATCCGGCGGGTGGCGGCCGAACCCAACCCCGGTGGATGTGGCCGCGGTGGCCGACGACATCTTCTCGGCCGCCCGTCGCGCGCGTGCCGACCACGCCGTGACGCTCGACACTGTGGTCGATCCGCGCGCGCCCACCGTGTACGCGGATCCGATGGCCGTGCGGCAAGTGATCACGAATCTCGTGGACAATGCGGTCCGGTACACACCCGCCGGCGGCACGGTCACCGTGTTCACGACGCTGGCGGAGGGCGGCACCGGCACGTGGGTCGGCGTCCGCGATTCGGGCATCGGCATCGCACCCGAGCATCTGCCACGCATTTTTGAACGATTTTACCGCGTCGACCCGGGCCGGTCGCGCGACGCAGGCGGCACCGGTCTCGGCCTCGCCATCGTGCGTCATCTGGTCGAAGCGCATGCCGGTCGCGTCGAAGCGGAGAGCCTGCCGGGACGCGGCACGACGGTTCGCGCGTTTTTCCCGGGCGGCCCGCGGGCGACGGCCGCTACCGATGCGCAGCCCGACGCGCACCCCTTCGCTGTTACGGGCCCGTGACCGGAGCGCCTTCGGGAGCGTGATCCGGGTCCCGCATGCATTCACCACCGATCCGGAGTGCATGCATGCGATTCACCACGCAGGTCGCCGTCGAAGCCCAGCCCCAGAGCGCGACGCTGTATCTGACCGGCTTCATCACCATGCGAGTCCGGCCCACGTCCTGTGCCGCGTGCGCGATGCCCGCGACCGAGCACGGCGTGACCCGACCGTGACACGGTCACGGTCGTTGCGTTACGCCGTCGATGCACCGTTCCGCACACCAACTTGAGAGGAGCTACTCGTGAGTCACAGGTTCACGCGGGCCGCAGCCGTAGGCCTCACGGCCGTTACACTCGGCGCTTCGGCCGCCATCGCGCAGGGCGCCGACCTCACCGGGGCCGGTTCCAGCTTCGCTTACCCGATCTACTCCAAGTGGGCATCGATCTACGCCGAGAAGACCGGCGTCAAAATCAATTATCAGTCAATCGGCTCGAGCGGCGGCATTCGCCAGCTCTCGGATCAAACGGTCGATTTCGGTGCCTCGGACGGCCCGATGACCGACGACCAGATGTCGAAGGCCAAGGGCGGCCCGATCCTGCACATTCCGACCGTGTTAGGCGCGGTCGCCATCACGTACAACCTGCCCGAGGTGAAGGAGCCGCTGCGCCTCACGGGCGACGTGCTCGCCAACATCTATCTGGGCAAAGTCACGAAGTGGGACGACGCATCGATCAAGGCGCTCAACCCCGGCGCGAAGCTCCCCGGATCCGACATCGTCGTGGTGCACCGGTCGGACGGCAGCGGCACGTCGTACATCTTCACCGATTATCTGTCCGCCGTGAGCCCGGCGTGGTCGAGCGGCCCGGGCAAGGCGCAGTCGATCAATTGGCCCGTTGGGTTAGGCGGTAAGGGCAGCGAAGGCGTGACCGGCCAGGTGAAGCAGACGCCGGGCGCGATCGGCTACGTCGAATTGTCGTACGCCAAGGAGAACCATCTCCCGACGGCGTTGATCAAGAACGCCGCCGACCAGTGGGTCGCCCCGACCATCGAGGGCGTCACGGAAGCGGCCGCCGGCGCAGCCGCGAAGCTGCCCGAGAACTCCGACTTCCGCATCTCGATCGTGAACGCGCCGGGGAAGGCGGCGTATCCGATTTCGTCGTTCACCTGGGTGTTGTTGTACAAGAATCCGGCCGATGCGAAGAAGGGCAAGCAGCTCGTCGACTTCCTCCGTTGGGCGATTCACGACGGGGAGAAGGAAGCGCCGTCGCTCGATTACGCGCCGCTGCCGCCGTCGATGGTCAGTATGCTCGACAAGCGACTCAACGAAGTCAGCCTCGCGTCGCACTAAGCGCTCACCCTGATCTCGCACTTCACCCACTACCACTACTCCATGTCCAAGTTTCGCACGTTGCTCGCCGTGATCGCGGCGACGCTGTTGGTCGCGCCAGCGACACGCGCCCAGCAATACGAGAAGGATTCGACGGCGCAGAAGGACACCACGACCAAGCCGAAGACGCCGGCGCTCGACTTCTCGGGCTGGCTGTTCGGCAACTACCAATACGAAACCGACGCCGCGTCCCAGGCGGCAAACGGCGGCAGCCACGCCAACAAGTTCGACATCGAACGCGCCTACCTCACGTTCAAGATGCCGGCCGGCAAGCGGATGAGCGTCCGCATCACGACCGACATCCAGCAAGGCCAGACCGACCCGACCGCGTATCAGGGGTGGTTCGTTCGGCTCAAGTATGCATATCTCCAGTGGGACTACGCGCTGCCGGACTCCAACGGGTTCTCGGCGCTGGCGCGCTTCGGGATGCTGCACACGGTGATCATCGACCACGAGGAAGGCTTCTGGCCGCGGTGGGTCTCGAAGGTCTCCACCGACCGGCTGAGCTTCTTCTCGTCGGCGGACCTCGGCGCGGCCACGCAGCTCACCCTGCCGCACAAGTTAGGCGAAGTGTACGGCACCATTACCAACGGCGCGGGCTACCAGGCGCCCGAGGCGAACAGCTTCAAGGACTTTGCCCTGCGCCTGTCGCTCACGCCCTTCGGCGCGACGAACAGCTATTTCAAGACCTTCACGATCTCGCCGTGGGGATACTTCGGCAACAACGCCAGCTCCTTCGTCAACGACCCGAACAATCCCATTTCGAGCGGCCTCGCCAAGAATCGGTACGGCCTGTTCGTCGGCATCAAGGACCGGCGCGCTCAGTTAGGCGCGGAGTGGGCGGAGAAGAAGGATGATTCGGACGCCGGAAGCCCGGATGCCCTCGATCAGATCGTGACCACGACCACCGGCCGGTTGTACGACGGCTTCGCGGTGCTGCGTCCGTTGGAGTGGAGCCCGAATCACGGAAACGTGCCGTCGATCGGCCTCCTCGCGCGGTACGACCACTTCAAGCCCAGCACGGCAGCGAACGGATACCAGGAGTTCTGGGTCGGCGGCATTTTCTGGGACACGACGCCCAAAACGTCGTTCTCGCTCGACTACCAGAAGACAACCCCCAAGGGCGGCCTCTCCGGCAACCCGACGGAGCTCTGGTTCATCCACTGGCAGGTGCTGTTCTAACGACGAGGAAAGCAGCGGCGCCAGCCGCCGCTTCCCTAGCCTCTCGTGACGATCTCGTTACAGCGTCACCGCTGAACCGACTGCTCGCTCCGTGCAGGTTTCCGAGGTGAGTCTCCCTCCACAACGACTGCACGGAGTTCTTGCATCGTGACCCTTCGCCAGATAGCCCCCATTGCGCTCGTCGCCACGGTTCTGGTCGCTTGCGGCGGGGCCGGCGTGCCGAGCCACGGCGCGAGCGACAGCGCCACGGCGACCGCGTCGGGCGCGGGCGTCGACCTCACGGGCGCCGGCGCGACCTTCCCGTATCCGATCTACAGCAAGTGGTTCTCGGACTACGCGAAGGAGACGAGCATCAAGATCAACTATCAATCGATCGGGTCGGGCGGCGGTATTCGGCAGCTCTCGGAGCACACGGTCGACTTCGGCGCATCGGATGCGCCGATGTCCGACGATGAGCTCGCGAAGGCAAAGGGGCCGATCATGCACTTCCCCACCGTCATCGGCGCCGTCGCGGTGACCTACAACCTGCCGTCGCTGCAGTCGCCGATCCGCCTAACGGGCGACGTGCTGGCCGACATGTTCCTCGGCCACATCACCAAGTGGAACGACAGCCGCATCAAGGCGGTGAATCCCGGCGTTGCGCTGCCGGCGACCGATGTGTTGGTCGTGCACCGCGCCGAGGCGAGCGGAACGACCTATATCTTCTCCGACTACCTGTCGGCAGTGAGTCCCGACTGGGCCAAGGCGCCGGGGAAAGGCAAAGAGCTGTCGTGGCCCGTCGGGATCGGCGCAAAGGGAAACGAAGGCGTGGCGGGCCAGGTGAAGCAGACGCCCGGTGCCATCGCCTATGTGGAGCTGGCGTACGCGAACCAGAACAACCTGCCGACGGCGCAGATCAAGAACGCGTCGGGCGCCTTCGTCGCCCCGTCGATCGAATCGGCCACGGCCGCGGCCGCCGGCACCGCCGACAAGCTGCCTAACAACACCGACTATCGGATCTCGATCGTGAACGCGCCCGGCGCGGATGCGTATCCCATCGCGTCGTTCACGTGGCTGCTCGTGTACCGCAATCAGACCGACGCGACCAAGGCGAAGAAGTTGAAGGACTTCCTCCACTGGTACCTGCATTCCGGCGAAGGGACGGCGGCGTCGCTCGACTACGCGCCCCTTCCCGACGTGATGAAGTCGCGCCTCGACGCGCGCGTGGATTCTGTGACGGTGGGCGGCGCGGCATGAGCAGTTCCTTGTCTCCAACCGTCCTCATGGCCGACAACGGACCGGGGACGGTCGTCCGCATCCACGGCCGGCACATCGGCGATCGCATTTACCGCGGAGCGATCACGTTTTTCGCCGTCTGCGTGCCGCTCCTGGTGGTGGTGGTCGCGTGGGAGATCGCGGTAGCCGGCTGGCCGACGTTCCGGCACTTCGGCCTCTCGTTCCTCACCTCGAGCGACTGGGATCCGGTCAAGGAACGCTTCGGCGCGGCACCGGCGATCTACGGCACGCTGGTCTCGTCGGCGATTGCGTTAGTCATCGCGACGCCGCTCGCGGTCGGCGTGTCGGTGTTCCTCTCCGAGTTCGCCCCGCGGTGGATGCGGCAGCCGGTGGGATTCCTCGTCGATCTCCTGGCGGCGATTCCGAGCGTGGTGTACGGCCTGTGGGGCATCTTCGTGCTCCTGCCGCTGCTGCGCGATCCGGTGATGCCCTTTCTGCGCGACACGCTCAAGCTGGGCAGCACGCCGTTTTTCACCGGACCGGCGTACGGGCCGAGCATGCTGGCGGCGGGACTCATCCTCGCGATCATGGTGCTGCCGTACATCGCGTCGGTGTCGCGCGAGGTGCTGCTCGCCGTGCCGCGCGCGCAGCGGGAGGCGGCGCTCGCGTTAGGCGCCACGCGCTGGGAAGCGATCTGGCGCGCCGTGCTGCCGTACGCCAAGTCGGGCATCATCGGCGGGATCATCCTGGGGTTGGGCCGAGCGTTGGGCGAAACCATGGCCGTCACGATGCTCATCGGCAACCGCCAGCAAATCTCGGCGTCGCTCCTGGCACCCGGCTACACCATGGCGTCGCTCATCGCCAACGAATTCAGCGAAGCGAGCAGCGACGCGCACCTGTCCGCGCTCATGGCGGTCGGATTCACCCTGCTCGTGATCACGATCATCGTCAACGCGATCGCCCGGTGGTTGGTATGGCGCGTGGGCGGCGGCGCCGCCTCGAAACCGCTATGACCGCGGGCGTCATTCGCACCCAGCGGCCGAGCGCGCGGCAGCGCGCGGTGAGCGAGCGGGCGCGCAAGGGACTCGGGCGCCGCCGCGCCGTGAACGGCGTCATGCTCGCGGTGCTCGCGACGGCGGCGGTGATCACGGTGCTCCCGCTGCTCTTCATTCTGTTCCACCTCGTCGCCAAGGGCGCGACGTCGCTCGATCTGGCCTTCTTCACGCACATGCCCAAGCCGGTCGGTGAAGCGGGCGGCGGCATGGCGAACGCCATCGTCGGCACCCTCATCATCATCGGGCTGGCGATGCTGTTCGGGCTTCCGGTGGGCGTCGGCGCGGGCCTGTACCTCGCCGAGAACCGCGGCGCGTGGCTCGCCAACAGCGTGCGCTTCCTGTCGGACGTGCTCAACGGCCTGCCGTCGATCGTGATGGGGATTTTCGCGTGGCAGTTCCTGGTGCGGCCGGTGGGCCACTTCTCGGCGCTGTCCGGCGGCGTAGCGTTAGGCGCGATGATGATCCCGATGATCGCGCGGACCACCGAAGAGATGGTGCGCACCGTCCCGGCCTCGCTGCGCGAAGCGGCGCTCGCGTTAGGCTACGCGCGGTGGCGCACCGGCCTCACGATCGTGCTCCGCACCGCGAGCGCCGGCATCGTGACCGGCGTCCTCGTCTCGCTCGCGCGCGTCGCGGGCGAAACCGCGCCGCTCCTGTTCACCGCCTTCGGCAACCAGTTCTGGTCCGCTTCGATCACGCAGCCGATCGCCGCGCTGCCCCTTCAAATCTTCAATTATGCAATCAGTCCCTACGACGACTGGCACCGGCTCGCATGGGCGGGTGCCCTGGTCCTCATCGCGCTCATCCTCGTCATCAGCATCGTCGCCCGCGTCGCCACCCGGGCACGCTTCGACACAGGAAGCGGCGATTGACGTGAAGAGCCAGGTCGCCGGTCTCGCGGACGCCAGACCCGCACGCGAAGCGCCCGCGGTGCAACCGCAGCGCACGCGTCTCACCGCGGAATCGCTCGACGCGTGGTTCGGCTCCATCCACGCGGTGCACGGTATTTCACTGCCCGTCCAGGAAGGCAGCGTGATGGCGATCATCGGCCCGTCGGGCTGCGGCAAATCGACGTTCCTTCGCTGCCTCAACCGCATGCACGAGACCGTCCCAACCGGTCGCGTATCGGGCCGCGTGCTCCTCGACGGCAGCGACATCTACGACAGCGGCGTGAACCCGATCGCCGTGCGCAAGCACATCGGGATGGTGTTCCAGCGGCCGACGCCCTTCCCCACCATGTCGATCCGCGACAACGTCGCCGCCGGTCTGCGGGTAATGGATGGACACGTCTCGCGCCGCGAGACGGACGAGATCGTCGAGAGCGCCCTGCGACGCGCGGCGCTGTGGGATGAGGTGAAGGACCGGTTAGGCGCGAGCGCGCTCGCGCTCTCGGGCGGCCAGCAGCAGCGCCTGTGCATCGCGCGCGCGCTCGCGACGAGCCCGCGCGTGCTGCTCCTCGATGAGCCCACCGCATCGCTCGACCCCGCGAGCACACAGAGCGTCGAACAGCTCGTCCGCGAGCTCCGCGGCGAAGTCACGATCATCATCGTCACGCACAACATGCAGCAAGCCGCGCGCATCTCCGATCGCACGGCGTTCTTCCTCGCGGGCGACCTCGTCGAGGTCGCACCAACCGAGTCGCTCTTTACGTCGCCGTCGGATCCGCGGACTGAGGCCTACATCACCGGACGGTTCGGATGAGCCACGCGATTGCGACGCCGCGCCCGACGCCGCCGACACCGCAGGGTGCGAAGCCGGGTCCTCCGCTGCTCGACTCGACGCTCGGCTACACCGGGCTGATCGAAATCAAGGACTTCTCGTTCTTCTACGGACCGAAGCAGGCGCTGACGAACATCTCGCTGCGAGTCGCGCCGCGCACCATCATGGCGTTCATCGGCCCGTCGGGCTGCGGCAAGTCGACACTGCTCCGGTCGATCAACCGGCTCAACGCGCTCATTCCGGGCGCCCGCCACGAAGGGGAGATCCTGCTCGATGGCACGGACATCCACGCATCCGACACGGACATCGTCACGCTGCGGCAGCGCGTGGGCATGGTGTTCCAACGTTGGAATCCGTTCCCGAAGTCCATCTACGACAACGTCGCGTTCGGACCGCGCATCAACGGACTCGCGCGGCGCGGTGAGCTCGACGATACCGTCGAGAGCTCGCTCCGCCGGGCGGCGCTGTGGGACGAAGTGAAGGATCGCCTGCGCACGAGCGCCCTCGGCTTGTCGGGCGGCCAGCAGCAGCGCTTGTGCATCGCGCGCGCGCTGGCCAACGATCCTGAAGTGTTGCTGCTCGACGAACCGGCGTCGGCGCTCGACCCGATCGCAACGCAGCACGTCGAGGAATTGCTGTATGAGCTCAAGCGCGAGCTCACCATCGTCATCGTGACGCACAACATGCAGCAAGCGGCGCGCGTCTCGGACACGACCGCATTTTTCTATGTCGGCGAGCTCGTGGAAGCGGGGCCGACCGATCAGATCTTCACCAGCCCTCTGAAGCCGCGCACCGAGGCGTACATCACCGGGAGATTCGGATGAGCCCCACACCAGTCGAGAGCACGACGGGATTCCGTCACTTTCATGAGCAGCTCGACCTGCTCAAGCAGCGCTTGCTCGACATGTCGGAGCGAGCCGAAGCGTTGGTCGACGTTGCCGTCGATGCATTACTGCGTCGTGATACCGGGAAGGCCGAAGTGGTGATCAGCGGCGACCGCGAGCTCGACGCACTGGAGATCGAGATCGAACAGCTCGCCATCTCGCTGCTCGCGTTGCAACAACCGATGGCGCGCGACCTCCGGTTCATCATCGGCGCCATCAAAATCTCGAACGACCTGGAGCGCGTGGGCGATCACGCGGTGAACATTGCGCAGTCGGCCTTGCGTCTGAACGACATGCGGTCGATCATTACACCCGATCCGGAGATCGAAGACATGGCGCGCCGTGCGCGGGCGATGTTGAGCGATGCGCTGGATGCGTTCGTGCGGGCCGACGGGACACTCGGGCGTGAGGTGTGCAAGCGGGACGACCAGGTGGACGCGCTGCACGACTCGTTGTTCCGCATCCTGCTGACGCACATGCTCGAGGATCCGACGACGATCTCGGCCGCGTTGGAGCTGTTCCTCGTGAGCCGCAACCTGGAGCGGGTGGCCGACCTGGCAACCAACATCGCCGAAGACGCCGTGTATCTCGCCGAAGGCAAGTCGATCAAGCATCACCTCGAGGACCGGTCCCTCGGGCCCGGCCCCCTCGGCGTCACTTCTGTGGCCTAACGGAGGACGCCGACGAGCCGGCTGGCCAGTGTCCGGACCCGACCCCGCCGCGCCGCGCCGCGTCCGCCCAACGGGCGGACCGAGCGCGTCGCGGCGATCGACATCGGGTCCAACTCCATCCGCCAACTGATCGCGGACGTCACGCCCGGCGGGCACATCCGGGTCGTGGATGAGATGAAAGCGGCGCCCCGGTTAGGCGCCGGGATGGGGGAGTCCCGCCGGCTCACGCCGCACGCGATGGAGCGGGCGAGCGAAGGCATTTCCCGCATGGCCACGCTGGCGCGGCAGCGCGGCGCGACGCGGATCGTGGCCGTCGCCACGAGCGCCGTACGCGACGCCGTCAACGCGCGCGAGTTCCTCGAGATGGTCCAGCGCGGCGCACACTTGCCCGTGCGCATCCTGGATGGCCACGCCGAAGCGCTCCTCAGCTATCGCAGCGCGCTCGCCCACTTCGACCTCGGCACGGGCCGCACGGTGGTCACCGACATCGGCGGCGGCTCGCTCGAGCTCGTGCTCTGCGCCGCCGGGCTCGTGGACCGCGTGGTCTCTCTGCCGTTCGGCGCGCTCCGCCTAACGGAAAAGTACCTCAAGCGGGGCACGAGCCGCCGCGCCGTCAAAGCCCTCCGCCGTGACGTGCGCGCCGTGCTGCGCACCCAGCTGCCGGCGCGCGAATGGCGCAGCGCCCGCATCGTCGGCTCCGGCGGAACGTTCACCAACCTCGCCGGCATGGCCCTCGCCCGGCAGGGCCTGCACCCCGCCCGCACCGTGCACGGCACGCGCGTCACCCGCATCGAGCTCGAGCACATCCTCGATGCCCTGCAGGACATGACGCTCGCCGAGCGCCTCGCGGTGCAAGGTCTCAACGCGGGTCGCGCCGACATCATCGTCGCCGGTCTCGCCGTGATCGCCGAGGTGCTCGCGCGGCTCGATGCACCGAGCATCGTCGTCTCGGCGTACGGGATCCGCGAAGGGTTGCTGCTCGAGACCGCGCGCGTGAAACCGCATGCTGCGAGCCCCGGCGATGCGCGCCAGCGTTCGATCGAACGTTTGGCCGAAGCGTGCGCCGTGGAAGACCGCCACGCGGTGCAGGTGCAGCGCATTGCCTTGCAGTTGTTCGACGCACTGCGCGAGCGGTTGGGATGCGAGCCGGGGGAACGCGATGTCCTCGCCGCCGCGGCGCGGCTGCACGACATCGGCTACTACATCAGCTACGACAAGCACCACAAGCATTCGTTCTATCTCATCGCGCACGCCGAGCTGCTTGGCCTGTCGCCGGCGGAGCAGCTCGTGATCGCGAACGTGGCGCGATATCACCGCGGCGCGCCGCCGCGACGGTCGCACGAAACGTTGGCGGCGCTCGACCGCACCCTTCGCCGTCAGGTGCGTCGTCTCGCCGCCGTGCTGCGCGTGGCCGATGGATTGGATCGCGGACACACCGGGGCGGTCGATCGTGTGCGCGTGCGTTGGTCGCGCACCGGCATCCGCATCACGGCCCTCCCGCGCGTCGCGGGACAGCCGTTACGACTCGAACTGTGGGGAGCGACGCGTAAGCGGGCGCTTCTTGAACGGGTTGCGGGCGTGCCCGTCCACATCGTCGGCGCCTGAGAGCTCGGCGTCGGCACCGGCGTCATCGTTAGGCGAAGCGGTTTCGGGCACCGGACTCGGCGTGTGCGCGGGCGCCGCGGCGCCCCACGGATCGATCAAGAACAGCCGGTGTGACCCGTGCTCCGGTTCGCCGGGACCTGGTTGCCGCTGGCAGTATTTGCCCTCGGCATTGAGCTCCCACGCCTGCCGATTGTCGGCCAGCAGCGTGGCGAGCAGCGTGCGCAACGACGCGTGGAGCGCTGGATCCTCGATGGGCACGATGGCTTCCACGCGTCCGTCGAAGTTGCGCGACATCCAGTCCGCCGAGCCAATGTAGAACTCTTCGGCGCCGCCGTTCAGGAAGTTCCACACGCGCGAATGCTCGAGGAACCGCCCCACGATGCTGATCACGCGGATCCGCTCGCTCACATCGGGCAGGCCGGGACGCAGAGAACAGATGCCGCGTACGATGAGATCGATGTCGACGCCGGCCCGCGACGCGCGATAGAGCGCCGCGATGACCTCGGCGTCCGTGAGCGCATTCATCTTCGCCACGATACGCGCCGGCCGACCTGCCCGGGCGTGCTCGGCCTCGCGCGCGATGAGCTCGAGGAACCGCTCGCGAATTCCGTACGGCGCGACGATCAGCGATCGGAACGTTTGCTGGCGCGAAAACCCCGTCAGCACGTTGAACAAGTCGGACATGTCGGCGCCGATGCGCGGATCCGTCGTGAAGAACCCGAGGTCGGTGTACAGACGCGCCGTGCGCGAGTTGTAGTTGCCCGTGCCCACGTGCACGTAGCGGCGAATGCCGTCGGCCTCGCGCCTGACGACTAACGCAATCTTGGCGTGCGTCTTGAGTCCGACCAGGCCGTACGCCACGTGCACGCCCGCGCTCTCGAGCTGCCGCGCCCATTCGATGTTGTTCGCTTCATCGAACCGCGCCTTGAGCTCCACCAACACCGCCACCTGCTTGCCGCGCTCGGCGGCGTCGATCAACGCGCGAACGATCGGTGTGTCGCCCGACATGCGGTACAGCGTCATCTTGATCGCCAGCACCTCGGGATCTTCCGCCGCGCGCTGGAGAAAGTGCTCCACCGTGGTCGCGAAACTCTCGAACGGGTGGTGCACGAGCACGCTGTGCTGGCGGAACGCGTCGAACACCGCGCCGTTGGACTCGCGGAACGGACGCGGCGTGACCGGTATCAACGGCGGGTCGCGCAGATCGGGGATGTCGAGCGTGGCCAGATCCATGAGCTGGCCTAACTCCAGGAGCCGGCCCACTTCGTATACATCGCGCTCGGTGAGCGACGCACTTGGCGGCAGCCGGTCGTCGCGCAGCTCCTCGAGCAGCAGCGAGCGCATCTGCTCGGGCGTCCCGTCCTCTACCTCGAGGCGAATCACTTCGCCGAACCGCCGGCGGAAAACCTGCTCTTCGATCGACACCAGCAGGTCTTCGGCTTCCTCGAACGGCGCGAGCTCGATGTCCGAGTTGCGCGTGATCCGGAAGACGTTCCAGTTCCGGACTTCCATGCCCGGGAAAAGCTTGTCGAGGTGCGCGCCGATCACCTGCTCGAGCGGAACGAACCAGTTCGCGCGCTTCGTGGGCAGCCACCGCGGCAAGCTGCGCGGGACCTTCACGCGCGCGAAGTGCTCGACGCCGGTCTGCGGATCGCGCACCTCGACGGCGAGCGACAGCGAGAGGTTCGAGATGTACGGGAACGGGTGCCCCGGGTCGACCGCGAGCGGCGTGAGGACCGGGAAAATGGACGAGTCGAAGCGCGCGTCGAGCGCCGAGCGCTCCTCGCGATCGAGCTCCTTCATGCTCAAGAGACCCACGCCGCGCTGCGCGAGCGCCGGTAGCAGCGCTTCGTGCAGGCACCTTTGGCTCAGCACGATCTGCTCGACGACACGCGCACGGATCGCGTCCAGCTGCTCCTGCGGGGACATGCCGTCCGCGCCGGTGGCCGTCACGTTCGCCGCCAGCTGCCGGCGAAGACCCGCCACGCGCACCATGTAGAACTCGTCGAGGTTCGAACTGAAAATCGCCAGAAACTTGAGCCGCTCGAGCAGCGGGTTCCGTTCATCAAACGCTTCGTGCAGCACGCGCTGGTTGAAATCCAGCCAGCTCAACTCGCGGTTGATGAACAGCGATGGCGATAAGACGAGATCAGACATGGGTTCCAGTGGCGACACGCGAGGTGGGGAGGCTCGCACTATGATGGCCGCCACCAAGAGAAAGATCACGATTCGGTCACGGGATTACAACAAAAGCCGGCCGTAACCTGCAAACCGCGACCATTGCCGCCATCACAACAAGCTGTGGCGCTTGGCTTTAGGCTCTTAGGCCCCGCCGACTGCCATCACCCGGCTCAGCAGTAGCCAAAAGATGGCCGACATGGCCGCTGCGGCCGGAATGGTCAGGACCCAGCCCCAAACGATCCTGCCCGCTACGCCCCACCGGACGGCCGACAATCGCTGCGTCGCGCCCACGCCGACGATCGATCCCGTGATCGTGTGCGTGGTGCTCACGGGAATGCCGAACCTCGTCGCGAGCAGTATACTGAGCGCCCCGCCGGTCTCGGCGCAGAAGCCGCCGACCGGCCGCAAGCGCGTGATGCGCGAGCCCATGGTGTGCACGATGCGCCACCCGCCTAACGCAGTGCCCAACGCAATGGCGGTGTAGGCCGTGATCTCCACCCAGTGCGGGATCGTGTCGCCGTGCGTGACGTACAGATGGTGCAGCAGGCCCGGCTCGTGCGCGAAATACCCCTGCGTCGCCACGAGCAGTCCAACGATGATGCCCATCGTCTTCTGCGCGTCATTCGCGCCGTGCGAGAGCGAGAAAAACGCGGAGCTGGCCAGCTGCGCGACGCGAAAGATCCGATCCACGCGGCCCGGCGGTGTGCGGCTGAAGATCCAGTACACCGCCACCATGAGCACGAATCCGAGGATCATGCCGATGATGGGCGAGAGAACGATGAAG
>DASYXE010000005.1:0-5798 GCA_035935375.1 Gemmatimonadaceae bacterium
GACCGGCGCATTCTGCACGGTTACTTGTCGGCGGCCGGCGTGCCCGATGCGGCATTCGCGGGCGTGCTCGCGGTGGTCGACAAGATCGATCGTCAGCCCCGCGGTGTTTCTGAAGACAAGCTCGAGGCGCTCGGACTGGACGCCAAGGCCATGCACGCGGTGATGGCGATTCCCGAGCACACGAGCTTGGAGGCGATCCAATCGCTGCACGTCCAGGGCGGCGAAGAGATCGTGGCCGTGTTCTCGCGCTTCGCGTCGCATGTCGACGCGTTGGGCGGCGGCGCCTACTTGCAACCGGATCTGTCGATCGTGCGCGGGCTCGCGTACTACACCGGGATCGTGTTCGAATTGTTCGACGCGAAGGGCGAGCTGCGCGCGATCTGCGGCGGCGGGCGGTACGACAACCTGTTGCGCCAATCGGGCGGCCCGGACTTACCAGCGTTAGGCTTCGGCATGGGCGATGTCGTGTTGGGCGAGCTCCTGCGCGTGCGCGGGCAGATGCCGGCCGCGGCGCCGGGCGTGGACGTGTGGGTCGCGTTCGGCGACGGCGCGACCGTCGACGATGCGATGCGCACCGCGTCGCGCCTCCGCGCACGGGGCCGCAGCGTGGAGTACGCGTTAGGCGGCCAGCAGCTCTCGCGGCAGCTCAAAGCCGCCGGCGCCGCCGGCGCGCGCGAAGCGGTGATCCTTGGCGCGCCGAACGGAGCGCCCGGCGAGGCGACCGTCCGCCGGTTGGACGACGGGGACGAGCGCCGCGTGCGCCTCGATGATTGGATCGACACCACCGGGTCGCCTGGCGCGGACGGTTCACCAACACACTCGTAAATGGCCGACGATAAAAAGCTCACCCCCCGCGCCGAAGACTTCAGCGCCTGGTACAACGACGTCGTGCTCCGGGCCGAGCTCGCCGACTACTCGCCGGTGCGCGGGTGCATGGTCATCCGCCCCGAAGGATATGGCATCTGGGAGCGCATGCAGCGCGCCCTCGATGACATGTTCAAGGCCACCGGCCACCGCAACGCGTACTTCCCGCTCTTCATCCCGCAGAGCTACCTCCAACGCGAGGCCCAACACGTCGAAGGCTTCGCGCCCGAGACCGCCGTGGTGACGCGCGGCGGCGGCAAAGAGCTCGAGGAGCCGCTGGTCGTTCGCCCAACGTCCGAGACGATCATCTACGCGATGTTCGCCAAGTGGGTACAGAGCTATCGCGATCTGCCGCTGCTCATCAATCAATGGGCCAACGTCGTGCGCTGGGAGATGCGCACGCGGCTCTTCCTGCGCACGCTCGAGTTCCTGTGGCAGGAAGGGCACACCGCGCACGCCACGCACGACGAAGCGGAGGCCGAAGCGCGCCAGATGTTAGGCGTCTACCGGGAATTCATGGAATCGTTCATGGCGATGCCGGTGGTCACGGGGCGCAAAACCGACGCCGAGCGCTTCGCGGGCGCGCTCCGTACGTATTCGTGCGAAGCGATGATGCAGGACAACAAAGCCCTCCAAGCGGGAACGTCGCACAACCTTGGCCAGAACTTCGCGAAGGTGTTCGACCTCAAGTTCCAGACTGAGAGCGGCGGCACCGACTTCGCGTGGAACACGAGCTGGGGCGCCTCCACGCGTCTCGTGGGCGGGCTCGTCATGACACACGGGGACGATGCCGGCTTGCGCATCCCGCCGCGGCTCGCGCCGACCGAAGCCGTGGTCGTGCCGATCTGGCGCACGGACGAGGAGAAATCGCGCGTGCTGGCCGCGGCGCATGCGTTACGGACGGAGCTCGCGGGTCGCGTGCGCGTGCACGTCGACGCGCGCGACACGATGAAGCCCGGCGCCAAATACTACGAGTGGGAGCTGCGCGGCGTACCCGTCCGCATCGAGCTCGGCCCGCGCGATTTGGAGAAATCGCAAGCGGTACTGGTCAGGCGCGACACGAAAGCCAAACAGCCCGTCGCGTTGGACCATCTCGCGACGGAGCTGGCATCCTTGTTAGTCACGATTCAGGATGAGATGCTCGCCGCGGCGCGCGCGCGCCGCGAAGCGCACTCGATTCGCGGCGGCATCACATACGACAAGTTTCGCCAGATCATGGATGGCGAAGGCGCATTCGTGTACGCGGGCTGGTGTGGCGACGGCGCGTGCGAAGCCGTGATCAAGGAAGAAACGAAGGCAACGATCCGCGTGCTGCCCGACGAAGAGTTTCGATCACCCGAGGCGCCGCGCACGTGTCTCAAGTGTGGACGTCCCTCGACCAGCGAGGCCGTGTGGGCGAAAGCGTATTGACCGCGGGGTTCGCGCCCGCCGACGGCGCACTGGCATGCGAGGGCGTGTCGCTCGAGACCATCGCGCGCGAGGTGGGCACGCCGGCGTTCGTGTACAGCGCCGGCGCGATCCGCGAGGCCTACACCAGGCTCGACCGCGCGCTGGCACCGGTGCCGCACCGCTTGCATTACAGCGTCAAGGCGAACGCGAACCTCGCCGTGCTCGCGCTCCTGCATTCGTTAGGAGCCGGCGTCGACATCGTGTCGGGCGGCGAGCTGTACCGCGCGCGCCTGGCCGGCCTCACGGGGCCGGACATCGTGTTCAGCGGTGTCGGCAAAACCGAGCACGAGCTGCGTGAGGCGCTGGCCGCCGGGATCCTGCTGTTCAACGTCGAGTCCGAGGGCGAGCTCCGGCTGCTCGACCGTGTCGCCGGCGAGATGCGCCACACCGCACCCGTGGCGCTGCGCGTCAACCCCGAAGTCTCGGTGGACACACCGCACCACTACACGCGCACGGGCGAGCGCGGCGACAAGTTCGGCGTACCGGTCGGCGAGGCGCTCGACGTCGGGCGCCTCGCGTTTTCGTTGCCCCATACGCGGCTCTTGGGCGTCGACATGCACATCGGCTCGCAGGTGTCGAGCGTGGACCCGTACCGCGACGGCATGCTGCGGCTGCTCGAGCTGATCGAGGATCTGCGCGCCGCCGGCGCGCCGGACTTGCGCTACCTGGACATTGGCGGCGGCCTCGCCGTGACGTACGACAGCGAGGATCCGATCGACCTCGAGTCGTACGCAGCGACGGTGCTGCCGCACGCGGCGGCCTCCGGGCTCAAGCTGCTCGTCGAGCCCGGGCGGTACGTGGTCGGCAACGCGGGCGTGTTGCTCACGCGCGTGCTGTATCGCAAGGAGGGCGGGGGACGCGAGTTCGTGATCACCGACGCGGGCATGAACGATCTGTTGCGGCCGTCGCACTACAACGCGTACCACAAGATCGATTCCGTTAGGCCGCGGGGCGGACGCACCCGCGCCGACATCGTGGGGCCCGTCTGCGAGAGCGGCGACTTCTTTGCGTTGGGCCGAGAGGTGGACGACGTGCGGCCTGGCGACCTGTTGGCCATTCGCTCCGCCGGCGCCTACGGATTCGCGATGTCGTCCAACTACAACGCGCGGCCGCGCGCGGCCGAGGTGCTGGTGGACGGCGATCGGTTCGCGGTGGTCACGGCGCGGGAGCACTACGAGGACCTGGTTCGGCACGAGACGGCCCACCCTTCGTGGAGGACAGCCTGATGCTGGTCGGCGTGCTGGCGGACACGCACGATCGCCTGCCGGCGATCGCCGAATTCACCAAGCGATTTCGTGAGGCGGGCGTGGGCCTCGTGCTCCACGCCGGCGATTTCTGCGCCTCGTGGTCGCTGCGCCCCATCATCGCGGCGAACCTCGCGCTGGCCGGCGTGTACGGCCGCAACGACGGCGACCGCGAAGGGCTGCGCGCCGAAGCCGCGAAGGGCATGGGTACCGAGCTGTACGAGGGACCGCACAGCGTCGAGGTGAACGGCTCCCGGATTCTGCTCGTGCACGACATCGGCGACGTGGGCGACCGCTCGGTGAGCGGCCACGCGGTGGTGATCCACGGCTACACGCACAAGTGCCGCCGCGACGTCACGGGCGACACGCTGCTCCTCAACCCCGGCGAGGCCTGCGGCTGGTTGTACGGCACGCCGGGCGCGGCGCTCCTCGATCTGGACACCAAGGACGTCACGTTCATCACGCTCGAGGGCGAGCAGTGGCGGTGGTGACCCGCTCCGTTAGGCCATGACGCAGCCCGGCGCTTCGCGCATCCTGATTCTCGACTACGGCTCGCAGTTCACCCAGCTCATCGCGCGCCGTATCCGCGAGGCGCGCGTGTACTGCGAGATCCACCCGCCCACGCGGACGCTGCCGTGGATCCGCGACTGGCATCCGACCGGGATCATCTTGAGCGGCGGCCCGGCCTCGGTGTACGGCGACGATGTGCCGACCGCCGACCCGGCGCTGCTCGACATCGCGCCGACGTTAGGCATCTGTTACGGCATGATGCTCATCGCCCAGCTCGAGGGCGGCGCCGTGTCGCGCGCCGGACGCCGCGAGTACGGCCGGGCCGAGCTCGAGGTGATAAAACCCGAGGGCGTCTTCGCCGGATTCGCACCCGGCGAATGCATCACCGTCTGGGCCAGTCACGGCGACTACGTGGAGACCCCGCCGCCCGACTTCGACGTCGTCGCGCGCAGTGCGAACGCGCCGATCGCGGGCATCCGCCACCGGTCGCGGCCCATCTCCGGCGTCCTGTTTCACCCCGAGGTGCAGCACACGCCGCGCGGCGGCGAAATCATCGCGAACTTCCTCTTCAC
The DNA here is from genome assembly GCA_035935375.1 of Gemmatimonadaceae bacterium. Taxonomy (GTDB): domain Bacteria; phylum Gemmatimonadota; class Gemmatimonadetes; order Gemmatimonadales; family Gemmatimonadaceae; genus JADGGM01. The sequence continues at coordinate 4,640 of DASYXE010000005.1, forward strand.
CGAGTGCAAGGCCGAGCCCGGTTGGACCACCGGCGCCTTCATCGAGGAAGAGGTGGCGCGCATTCGCGAGCGCGTCGGCTCCGCGCGCGCCATCTGCGGCCTGTCGGGCGGCGTGGATTCGTCGGTGGCCGCCGCGCTCGTGCACCGCGCGATCGGCGACCGCCTCACGTGCATCTTCGTCGACCACGGGCTGCTGCGGCTCCACGAGCGCGAGCAGGTGGAGCGCACCTTCCGCGCCAACCTGGGCATCGACCTCATCACCGTGGACGCCGCCGACCGGTTCCTAACGGAACTCGCCGGCGTCGAAGATCCCGAGGAGAAGCGCCGCCGCATCGGCCACACGTTCATCGACGTGTTCGAGGATGCGGCGGCACAGGTGGGCGGGGGCGTCGAGTTCCTGGTGCAGGGCACGCTCTACCCGGACGTGATCGAATCGGTCTCACCGCGCGGCGGCCCGTCGGTGACCATCAAGACCCACCACAACGTGGGCGGTCTCAAACCGGGCATGTCGTTTAAGCTGATCGAGCCGCTGCGCGAATTGTTCAAGGACGAGGTCCGCCAGGTGGGCAGGGAGTTAGGCCTCCCCGAGGAGATGGTTGGGCGGCACCCGTTCCCCGGTCCCGGCCTCGCCATTCGCATTCTGAGCGACGTCACGCGCGACAAGCTCGAGGTGCTCCGTAAGGCGGACGCGATTTACCTCGAGGGCATACGCGAGGCCGGGCTCTACAACGACATCTGGCAGGCGTTCGCGGTTCTCCTGCCGGTGCGCAGCGTCGGCGTGATGGGCGACGCGCGTACGTACGACAACGTCGTCGCACTCCGCGCCGTAACGAGCTCCGACGGCATGACGGCCGACTGGTTTCCATTCCCACCCGAGGTGCTGGCCAACATCTCGAGCCGCATCATCAACGAAGTGGACGGTGTGAATCGGGTGGTGTACGACGTGAGCTCCAAACCGCCGGCCACGATCGAGTGGGAATGACCATCGCCGAGTGAGCTACGTCAGAGATTCTGATAGCGGGAATGGGGGAATGGGGAAGCGCTCGCGCGCTCCCCTAGTCCGTGTAGTAAATGAACCGCCCGCAGCTCTCGCAATTCCGGAGCTCGCTGTTCCGCTCCTGGTCCCGCCCCTTGCTCGTCGGCACGTGCACGAAGCAGC
>DASYXE010000006.1:0-5394 GCA_035935375.1 Gemmatimonadaceae bacterium
CGCGCGTCAGCACGGCCGCCCGGTCGGCATCGCGCGCCCGCTGGCTGAACACGTAGCCCTCGAGGTTCCGCGCCAGCCGGATGCGAGTGGACAACACGATGCCGGCGTGATCGCCCGATGCATCCAGCCAACTCACGCCGCCATCGGGAAGCAGGGACAGGTCCAGCGTCATTCCAACACCTTGATCTGATCGCGGAGACGCGCGGCCTCCTCGAACTGCTCCTGCTCCACCGCGCGCCGCAGGCGATCGCGCAACTCGGCCAACACGGTCGCGCCCTCTTCGACCAACGGAACCGGCGGTTGGTAGCGCTTGCCGACGTGCTTCGAGTTGCCGTGGATGCGGCGCAGCCAGTCGCGCAGCGTGGCCTCGAAGGTGGCGTAACAATACGGGCAGCCTAACCGGCCCGTGCTCCGGAAATCGCGCAGCGTGCCCGAGCAGAATCCGCAGCGGCCGCTGTCGTGCGGCGACGCCGGCAGCTGCTTGTGCAGCGCGCCGATGAAATCGGCCAACGGCTGTTTGGGCTGCGTGATGTGCGTCTCGATCCCGCGCTCCACCGCGCAGCGCTCACACAGATGCTCTTCCGTCACCACGCCGTCCGCGTTAGACCGCGTCAGCGTCACGACCGAATCTCGCTCCTTACAGCTGTCGCACAACATCAGGCTACGACCTCTCGCACATCGGTCTCGCGCAGCCGGCCGCCGTCCAACAACAGCGTGCGATCCGCACGCGCCGCCAGCGCGCGATTGTGAGTCACCACGACCATCGCAATCTCGAGTTGCCGCACGAGGGTCACGAACTGCTCGTGCAACCGCTCCGCGTTCATGTTGTCGAGATTGCCCGACGGCTCGTCGGCCAGCACCACCTTGGGATCGATGGCTAACGCGCGCGCCACCGCCGTCCGCTGCTGCTCGCCGCCCGACAGCTCCGACGGCCGGTGCGTCATCCGTCCCTCGAGACCGACCCTGGCCAGCAACTCCTCGGCGCGTGACCGCGCCTTCCGCGCGTCCCATCCACCAATACGCAGCGGCATCATCACGTTCTCGAGCGCCGAAAACTCCCGCAGCAGATGGTGGAACTGGAACACGAAGCCAACCTTCTTGTTCCGCACGCCGGCCAGCGCTTCATCCGTCAAACCGTGCAGCGGTTCGCCGTCCAGTACCACGAATCCCCGCGTTGGGCGATCCAATCCGCCCAACAGGTGCAACAACGTGCTCTTCCCCGCGCCGCTCGCTCCCACGATCGCCACCATCTCGCCGCGCGACACATCGAGATCGACGCCATCGAGTACCCGGACCGGCGTTCCGTCACCGCCCACGTACGATTTCGACAGGTCTCTCGCTTCGACGATGCTCATTCGTGTCGGATGGCTTCCACCGGATAGAGACTGGCGGCCTGCAGAGACGGGTACAGCGTCGCCAGCATGGCGATCGCGACGCTCGCAAACACGATCCACATCACGTCCAACGGCTGAATCGAAACCGGCAGATGGTCGATGAAATATACGCTCGGATCGAGGGCGATGAGCTTGAAGTGATCGATCACCACGCCGACCGTCACGCCGAGAACGAGCCCGATGCCCGTGCCCACGAGACCGATCACGAGACCTTGCATGAGGAACACGCGAAGCACCGCCGCCGATCGCAGCCCCATCGCTTTCAAGATCCCTATCTCTCGCGTTTTGTCCGTCACAACCATTGTGAGCGTGCTCACAATGTTGAACGCCGCCACGACCACGATGAGCAACAAGATCACGCCCATCGCCAGCTTCTCGAGCTTGAGTGCGTGAAACAACGACGAATTCTGCTGCTGCCAATCGACGACCCGATATGGGTAGCCGAGCATCGTGCTGATGCGTTCACCGATCGCGCCCGCCGTCTCGCGCGACGTCGTCCGCGCCTCGAGGCCGGTCACCGCGTCGCCCAAATCCGCGAACTGCTGCGCCGCGGGCAGCGAAATGTAGATGTACGAGTCGTCGTACTCGAACATGCCGGTCTCGAAGATTCCGGTCACCTGAAACTGGTACGTCCTCGGCACCACCATCCCAACGGAGGCGCTGAACTTGGACCCGGCCGGCGATATGATCGTGAAGGAATCGCCGACACTCAGATCGAGACGATTGGCGAGGTTCGAGCCCAATACGGCGCCACGCCCGGTGCCGTCGTCGCTGGCGAATCGGAAATCGCCTCTCAGTGCCTTCTGCCGAATGGTGGTGATTTGCGGAACGCCGTGCCCCTCGGGTTGGATGCCTTCGACCTGCACCGCCGCCGGATAATTGTGCCCGGCCTGCGCGAGTCCTTGCGTTAGGACAAAGGGCGCGATCGCCACCACGCCGGGCTCGTGCTCCACGCGCGCCAACGCATCGCGCCATTTGGGCATGATGAGATCGTCCCCGAACGTGAGCACACGCAGATCGGGACTGCCCACGAGAATCTTGTCGCGCAAATCCGTTTGCATGCCGGTCATGACGCCGTTGATCACGATCAACGCGCTCACGCCAACGAGCACGCCGCCGATGGCGATCGCGCTGATGAACGAGAACAGCCGCGACCCACCGCGCGTTCTGAGATACCGCCACGCAATACCGAGCTCGAGCCGGTTCATTCGGGACGCATCGTCGGAAAGAGAATCACGTCGCGGATGTGCGACGTGCCGGTGAGATACATGAACAGACGATCGATGCCGATGCCCACGCCGCCCGTGGGCGGCATGCCGTACTCCATAGCGCGAAGATAGTCTTCATCGACGCCGCTCGCCTCCTGGTCGCCCGCGGCGCGCAGCGACGCCTGTGCCTCGAAGCGCGCCCGCTGGTCGATCGGATCGTTCAGCTCGCTGAACGCGTTCGCCATCTCCTTGCCGTGCGCGAACAACTCGAACCGCTCGGTGAGCGATGGGTCACCGCGCTTCGGCTTTGCCAGCGGCGACAACTCTCGCGGATAGTCGATCACGAACGTCGGCGCCTCCAGCTGTGCTTCCACCACCGCCTGGAACATTTCGTCCAGAATCTTCGGCCGGCTCAACGTGGCCGCATGTTCGATACCCACGCGCTCGGCGGTGTTCCGAAGAGCGGACGCATCTAACGTCATCGCGTCCACGCCGAGTGCGTGATTGAGCGCAGGCACCCATTCGACGCGCGGAAACGGCGGCGCGAATACCGGAACGCGCTCGGCCAACGATGGCTCGGCGCGCACCGCGTCCGCGGCGGCCACGATCAGCGCCTCGACCACGCTCATCATGTCGCGATAGTCGGCGTACGCCTGGTAAAACTCGAGCATCGTGAATTCCGGATTGTGCGTCCGATCGATGCCTTCGTTGCGGAAGTCGTGGCCGATCTCGTACACGCGTTCGAGGCCGCCGACAATGAGCCGCTTGAGATAGAGCTCGTCGGCGATGCGCAAATAGAGCGGCATGTCGAGCGTTTCGTGGTGCGTCACGAACGGCTGCGCGGTCGCGCCGCCATAGAGCGGCTGCAACACGGGCGTCTCCACTTCGATGAACTCGCGCGCATCGAGAAAGCGGCGAATGGCCGACACCATGCGCGAGCGGGCGACGAACAGCTCGCGCACCTCGGGGTGCACGGCGAGATCGGCGTAGCGCTGGCGCGAGCGCTGTTCCGCGTCGGCGAATCCGCTGTGCAGCACCGCTCGGCCGTCGACCACTTCTTCCTTGCCGAACGGCAGCGGGCGGAGCGACTTGGCGAGGAGCTCGAACGCGCGCACGCGCACGGTGGCTTCGCCGGTTTTGGTGCGAAAGAGCGGCCCTTCGACGCCGATCACATCGCCCAGGTCGAGCAGGTCGAGCGCCGCGTAGCGGTCGTCGCCTAACTCATCCTTCCGAAAATAGAGCTGCAGGCGGCCCGAGGAGTCGGCCACGTGCGCGAACGCCGTCTTGCCGTGGGCGCGCCAGGAGACGAGGCGGCCGGCCACGCGCACGTCCGGGCCGCGGTCCTCGCCGCCGGAGTTGCCTAACGCAGCGGCGGCGTGCCGCGCGTCGTGCGTCCGCTCGAAGCGGTAGGCAAAGGGAGCGATGCCCCGCGCCGCCAGCTGCTCCAGTTTGGTCCGCCGCGCGCGGAGTACCGCATTCAGGTCGTCGCCGTTCACGCGGCACCAGCGTTGGCGCCGAACTTGCGCAGGTAGGCCTCGATGAACGGATCGATGTCGCCGTCCATCACCTTGCGCACGTCCGGAATCTTGAGCTCGGTGCGGTGATCGTTGACCATGGTGTACGGCTGGAACACGTAGCTCCGGATCTGGTTGCCGAACGACACGTCGGTCTTCGCCGCGTCGATCGCCGCCTTCTTCTTCTCCCGCTCCTCCACCTCGCGCTGGTAGAGCGCGTTGCGGAGCATCTTCATCGCCGTCGCCTTGTTCTTGAACTGGGACCGCTCCTGCTGGCAGCTGACGACGATGCCCGTCGGCATGTGCGTTAGGCGGACGGCCGAGCTGGTCTTGTTGACGTGCTGGCCGCCGGCGCCGGACGCGCGGAAGACATCCATCCTGATGTCCTCGTCGCGCAGGTCGATGTTGATGTCCTCGGCGGCTTCCGGATACACGAATACCGACGCAAAGCTGGTGTGCCGACGCGCCTGCGCGTCGAACGGCGAGATGCGAACCAGGCGGTGCACACCGGTCTCGGGGCGAAGAAATCCGTACGCATACGGACCGCGAATCTCGATCATCGCGCCCTTGATCCCCGCTTCCTCGCCCTCGCTCATGTCGAGCACCTCCCACTCGAACCCGTGCCGAGCCGCCCACCGCTCGTACATGCGCATGAGCATCGCCGCCCAGTCCTGCGCTTCCGTTCCACCCGCGCCGGCGCTGATCTCGAGCATCGCATCGCGGCGATCGTCCGGGCCGGCGAGCAGCGAGCGCACCTCGAACGCGGGCACCTGTTCGTCGAGCGACGACACCTCGCGCTCGATCTCGGCCGACAGCCCGTCGTCGGGTTCCTGCTCGAGCAGCGCATCCATCTCGAGCAACTCCTGCACCTTGCTCGAGAGGGTGTCGAACGGCTCGACGACTTCCTTGAGCTTTTTGATTTCGGCTATGACTTCGCGCGCGCGCTCCTGATCATCCCAGAAGCCCTGCTCGCCCATCCGCGCTTCACGCGTCTCGAGCTCGCGGCGTTTGCCGTCGACGTCAAAGATACCTCCCCAGCTCGCCGAGCCGTTCTTCGTGACGGTGCAGCCGGCGCGCCCGTTCTGTTTCTGACATGACTTCCCCGTATGGAGTGTGACCGAGGGGGAAATATAGAGCAACGACCAGAGAATGCCGTGCTGACTGCGAGGGCTATTGCGAAGCGGCCAATGGGTGCCTGCTCCAGGCGACGTCTCCTACAAAACGGCGCAGTAGGATAACAAAAGGGAAACAAGGGATGACGAAAGTGATCGTTCTGCG
>DASYXE010000007.1:0-4175 GCA_035935375.1 Gemmatimonadaceae bacterium
GCCCGGCGCCGAGAGGTGCGCGGCGTACCAGATCGACGGCAGCGTGAGATCGAGGTGCGGATCGCCGGCCAGCAGGGCGAACTTGTCGCGCGTGCGCGCGGGCGACACCGCCCAGTTGTTGCTGCCGAGCGTCACGTCGCCGCCGGATCCATGGCGCGCCACCGCGTCGAGCCCGCGCGTCGCGCTGCCTAACGCAAGGGCGAGCGCGCCGGCGGCCGTGTCCGGCGCGCCCGGCGGCGGCAGCGGCGTCGAGTCGGTCCGCGGCGCGGTCTGTCCGTTGGGCTCGATCGGCTCTTGAATCGCCGCGCGCGCCGACAACAGCGCGTCGGCCGCGCGGTCCCCCACCAGCGCGGCGACACGCAGCCGCCGCAGCTCCTCGGGGTCGTAGGCGAGCGTCAACCCCATCCGCGACAGCAGGTACAGCGTGTTCACCGGCTTCCACCGCGCCGGCTTCGCATCGAGCAGTCGATACTCGAGCGGCACGTCCGCGGCGTGCATGCCGTCGATGTACGCGTTGATCCCGTCGCTGTACGCTTCCACCGAGCGCCACGCCGCGCTCGTCGTGTCCACGTCCAGGAGCTGCCGCTCCACCGCCCGCGGCAGGCCCAACGCGCGCGTCTCCTCGTCCACGCCTAACGCAATCGGACCCACCAGCCCGGTGAGCGTGCCCGCCGCGGCGCGAGTCTGGAGGTCGAGCTGGAACAGCCGGTCGCGCGCCGTCACGTAGCCTAACGCCCGATAGGCATCGAGCTCGTTCGCCGCGAACACGTGCGGGACGCCGCGCAGGTCGTAGAACACGCGCACCGGCGCGCTGAGCCCCGGCACCGTGCCGGCCGCCGTCTGCGGCAACACCGCGTTCCGAGCCACCGCCCACACGCCGCGCACCGGATCGAGAAACGGCGCCAGCGGCGGCACCGGCTTGGGCGCCGCGATGGACAGGTACCCGATCAGCCCGAGGACGACGAGCGCGAGAATGAACCGCGGCTTGGATGGAATCATGGCGCACCATGAATAACGCGCGGTGCGCCGCGTTAACAACTCCCGCGCGTGTGCGTCTCATCAGGCATGCGTACCCCACTCCCTACTCTGCTCCTGCTCTGCTCGGCCGCATCGATCGGTCGCGCGCAGGCCAACGACACCTCCCGCGCCGCGAGCGGCGCGATGCCCGATATGCCCGGCATGACCACGGGCGCCGACACGACCTCGCCGGCCGATGCCGGCGTGAACGCCGCGATGAGCCGCGCGATGCCAGGCATGTCGCTCCACATGACCATGACGCCGCGGCGTCCGCCGGCGCCCGGCGATTCCGCGCGCGCGGCGCAGATCGTCACGACGTTGCGCGGTGCGATCGCCAAGTATCGCGACGTGAACGTCGCGCTGGCCGATGGCTACACGCCGTTCTTGCCCAACGTGCGGCAGGACGTCTACCACTTCACGAAGCGCGGCAACGGCATCAAGGCTGCGTTTGCGTTCGACGCCGCGCGTCCCACGTCGCTGCTCTACAAGAAGACGGCGGCCGGCTACGTGCTCGTCGGGGCGATGTACACGGCACCCTATCGGTCGTCACTGGACCAGCTCGACGCGCGCGTGCCGCTCAGCATCTATCCGTGGCACCTGCACACGAATCTCTGCATTCCGCCGCGCGGAGCACCCCGTGTCTGGCGCGCCGAGAAGGATGGCAAGCCGCTGTTCGGACCCAAGGGCACGATCACGACCGAGGCGGCGTGCGACGCAGCCGGCGGCACGTTCCTGCCGCACCTGTTCGGCTGGATGGTGCACGTGATGACCGAGCCGCAGTCGGCCTCCGACGCCGACTGATGTAACACCCGGGGGCGAGTCCCCTCGACAACTGCTTTAAAGGATAACAAAAGGGAAACTGAGGATGACAAAAGTGATCGTTCTGCGCGGCGGGAAGCGCGTTGGCCCAATGGTGAGGAGAAAAACTTCCAGACACTTTGCTGACGTTGGGGCCAAGAGCTCGCCTAAACGCAGAACGATCACTTTTGTCATCCTCAGTTTCCCTTTTGTTATCCTTTGAAGCAGTTGTCGAGGAGACCGAGTGCGGCTCGGGATCGTCGTTAGGCGTCGAGGGGCGTGACGGTGACGGCGGCGTGGCCGTCGCGGTCGTAGGTCACGTGCACTTGCCACGGCTGGCAGCACACCTCGCAGTCTTCTTCGTACCGCTGATCCGTGCCGCCCGCCGGATCGAGCGCGATGTCCACCGGCTCGCCGCAATACGGGCACACGACCATCGCGTCGGTGTCCACCGTCCCGTCGCCTAACGGAAACTCGTCGTCCAGGTCGTCGAGCTCGTCGCCGCGATCGTCGTCTTCGTCCGGTATCAGGCGCATGTCACGGGCGCGGGCACTTGGACGCGTCGAACGTGTTGTTCAGGTCGCCGACCTGCGACGAGAGCTTGCGGAACCGCGCGTCGCGCGTGCCGTCGATGGTCGCGCGGACCGCGCCGTACGCCCGCGCGAGCGCGATGTACGCGTCGTCCGCGCTCTGGTAGCCCACGCCGAGGCCGCGGCACGTGAGGCGCTTCATCGCGAAGTCGGCGTCGCGATCCTGGAAGTTCCGGATGGCCTGCTCCAGCGAGTCGGCCAGCGCGTCGAACTTCTGCGTCTTGGCGTCCGACGCCGCCGGCGGCGACACGCTGGGCGCCGGCGACGACGGCACGGTGGCCGTTACGTTAGGCGCGGGCTGCGAAGCGGCCGGCGCCGTCGAAGCCGGCGGCGTCGACACCGGCGGCGACATCGCGCCGCCGGGCGGCGTCCGGCCCGTCGCCGGATTCGACACCGCCGTCGTGTCGGGCAGCACCGGCGCCGGCGGACTCGCCGCCATCGACCCGCCGCCCATCCCCGTCGTATCGTGGGGCGCGTAGATCGTCGTGTCGCGCAGCACCGGCGGCGCGGCCGTCGAGTGCGACGAGAACACGCCCGAGAGACTGGATGGCGCCTCGATGGTCCCGCGGTGGTTCCACCACCAGAGACCGGCCGCCACCGCGCCTACGCCTAACAGAACCGTCGTCACCGCCCCGAACCGAATGCGCCGCGTTTCCGGCAGCGGTTGCACCGGGAGGTCCTCGTCGAACAGCGACGCCTCGGGCAGCATCACCGGCAGCGTCGGCTGGCTGGTCATCCCGCCCAGTGCGGGGTCGGGCGGCTCCGGTGTGGTGCGCCGCGGCGGCGGCATGTGCGGCCGTCGCTCCGAGCGATCGCTCTCCACCGGTTGCTCGGTGCGGTAGTTGGCCCAGTCGATGAGGGTGCGTTTGCGTCCGCCCGGCAGCAGCGCGTCATCCTCGACGATTTCATCGAACGGGATGAGCATGCCGTTGAGCGAGCCGTCCTGCGCCAACCGGAAGAACCCACCGGTGGGTTCGGGTCCGGTGGTGGCGATGACGAGCCCCGACTGCCACGGCTCGCGGAACCGGTCCCGGTGCGTTTCGATGTCGAGCCGGGCCGGAGAAGTGCCGACGAAGGGCGCGCTATGGTACCAACCCATGAGCCCGGCACGCCGGCGGCGCAGCTCGAGCTGCATTCCCAGCCATTCTTCTTCCGGGATCTGCACCGGCTCGACCTCGCCGATGACGTGACCCGTCCGCATCGCGCTCGTAATGACTACGTAGCGCGACCCCGTATCCGGACACTCGAAGAGGTTGCCGAGTAGGAAGCCCATGAGCTCCTGCTCGGGATCGGACCGGAGATGGCGCATTGCTTCGCGCAGTGCGCCTTGCGTGATGAAGAGCGGCACGTCCGCACCCGAGACGGTCGTCGTCCCGTCCGATCCGGCTGGCACCCAGTGGATCGAGCGCGCGACCGGCATCGGTTTGCGCAACATCATGAAGCCGCTTTGGATCGGTGAGCTCAAGGCACCGTCACCCCTAAGAATCCACCGACGTAATCATACAATCCGGCTCCCGGCTGGAAAGAGCAAAAGATCACCATTCGCACCGGTTCATGGCCTGTACACACGAGCTCGCCATGCTGTGCGTCGTCCCGTCATATGAGTACCCAGAATCCAGCGGTTTGGTGCATGCATAGAGGCAAATTGGTGACATCACCGGTTCACATTCTCGTCCGGCCAGTCCCTGTTCTCGCAATAAGAGTTTTCATCCGGACAACTCGTAACGTGATCGGCACACATCTATTTGTGATCCTAGTGCACTTTAGGGA
>DASYXE010000008.1:0-4681 GCA_035935375.1 Gemmatimonadaceae bacterium
CGCCGCGTCGCTCGGCGCGTGTCGCCAACCCGAAGGCATCCGAACCCGAGCCCGGCTCCGATAGGGCGTATGCGCCGACCGTCCCGGCGGTGAGCTTGGTCAGGTACTGCTTCCGTTGGGCATCGGTGCCGAAGCGCGCGAGGGGCGAATTCACGAGCGTGTTCTGCACGTCCATGAGAATGGCCGACGACGCATCGACCCGACTCACCGCCTCGACCGCCAGCGTCACCATCATCATCGTGCCAGCGGCGCCGCCGTACTCCTCCGGCACCGCGATACCCATGAGGCCCAGCTCGAAGAATCCGGGAATCAACGCCGCGTCGAGCTTCCCGGCGCGATCCATCGCTTGCACCCGCGGACGCACCTGTTCGTCGGCGAACGCGGTGACCGCGTCGCGGAACATGGTCTCGTCTTCGGACAGCACGGTCAGCGGCGCGCGGGCCGCGTCGAGATCGATTGTCATGCGATCCAATGTACCCGGTCGCCGCCGCTTCGGTCAGCGGTTGGGCTCGGCGTCACTGCGCGACGGTCACGTTCGACGGGGCCTCGCGGCACGCATCGCCGCACCAGCGCTCCGGCGTGCCATCGGGACGCGCGCACGTGCACGGTGCGGGCACGTCGCGCCCGCGCGCTTCGACGCCCGCGCGTTCGAGCACCACCTCGGCGAGCTTGTCGTGCACGCCGAACGCCGGCGTCACCACGACGCTCACGTGCGGGAAGGGAGCGGCGGCCTCGCGCGCCAGGCGCGGAATGTCGCGCGTGGAATGCTTGCCCGGCGAGAGCATGTACGGAAACACGACCACCTCGGTCGCACCCGCCTCGACGCAGGCCGCGAATCCTTGTGCGATCGTCGGCTCCGCCAGCTCCATGTGCGCGACGCGCACCACCGCCGCATCGCCCGCGATCGATTGCACGAGATGCCCAACGCAATCGATCATGCGATTGGCGGCTTCTTTGACCGAGCCGTGATCCACGAGCAAGATGGCTTTCATGGGCTGGGCTCCACGCAGAGGCAGACGCGAGTCGACCCTCAAAGCTAACGCGCGGCTCCGCCGAACACGTCGAGGGCCAGCTCGACTTTGCCGAACGGCGCGGACACCTGCACGCCCTGCACGGTGTCGCGCACGTTGGCGAGCATCTCGCGCGCCAGCGCGATGCCTTCGGCCAGCGCGTGCTCCTTCGACTGCTCGCTCGCGCGGCGCATGCGTTGAATCACCGCGTCCGGCACCACGACGCCCGGCACCTCGTTGGCGAGGAACTCGGCGTTCCGCGCCGAGACGAGCGGCCAGATGCCGGCGATCACCGGGATCCGAACGTGCTCGATCGACGCGAGAAACCGGTGCAGCTGATCGACATCGAAAACCGGTTGTGTGATCGCAAACTCGGCGCCGGCATCCACCTTCCACTCGAAGCGGCGTAGCTCGTACGCGGGATCGATCGCCGCCGGATTGACTCCGACGCCGATGGCGAACTGCGTCGGTGCGCCGATCGCGTGGCCGCCGGGATCGAGTCCACGATTGAGTCGGCTCACCAGATTCGTGAGGCCGATCGAATCGATGTCGAAGACCGCGGTCGCATCGGGGTAGGGCCCCATCTTCGGCGGGTCGCCGGTAATAATGAGCAGATTTCTGAGGCCCATCGCCGATGCGCCTAACAGATCGCTCAGCATGCCGAGCAGGTTGCGGTCGCGGCAGCAATAGTGGGTCACCGTCTCGATGCCCACCTGCTGCTCGATCAGCAGGCTCGTCATGAGCGCACCCATGCGGCTCTGTGCGCGTGGCCCGTCCGGAACGTTGACGGCGTCGACACCGCGCTCGCGCAGCGCGCGCACGCCCGCGAGCATGCGCGTCGCGTCGACGCCGCGCGGCGGCACGATCTCGACGGACGACACGAATTCGCCGGCCGCGATCTTGGATGCCCAACGCGACCGTTGGGCGAAGGGCACGGCGGGCTCGGCGCCGTCGGCGCGCGGTTCCTCGGGACGGGCGGCCGCCGCGTCATCGGTATGCGGCAATTGATATCGCACCGACGCACGCCACTGTTGCCGCGGGACGAGCGGGCGGATGCCTTCCACCAACGCCTTGATGTGATCGGGCGTGGTCCCGCAGCACCCGCCTATCACCTTGGCGCCCGCCTGGATGAGATGGCGTCCGTAGTTGGCGACATACTCCGGGCTCGCCATGTACATGGTGCGGCCGCCCACGTCCCGCGGCATGCCGGCGTTCGGCTGCGCGCTGAGTTTGCGGGTCGACACGGCGGCCATGCGCTCGATGGCCTCGAGAATCGCCTGCGGACCGACGGAGCAGTTGAGGCCGATCACGTCCGCACCCCACGCGTCGAGGGCGCGGGCCACATCCTCGGGCGTGGCGCCGAACGGCGTGAGGCCATCCTGGCCGATCGTCATCTGCGCGAAGAGCGGCACCGATGCGTCTACCTCGCGGGCGGCGTGGATGGCCTGCTCGATCTCGTCGAGGTCGGCGAACGTCTCGAGGAGGAACAGGTCGGCGCCGCCTTCGCGCAGCGCCTCGAGCTGCTCGCGGAACATCGCGCGCGCTTCGTCGCGGCTGGTCGGGCCGAATGGCTCGATGCGGATGCCTAACGGACCGACGGCGCCGGCCACGAGCACGTGGTCGCCGGCCGCCTCGCGCGCCAGCCGCGCCGCGCGGCAATTGAGGTCGCGCACCTGTCCCTCGAGCCCGTGCGGCGCCAGCTTGACGCGGTTGGCGCCGAAGCTGTTCGTCTCGAGCACCTCGGCCCCGGCTTTCACGTACGCCCGGTGCACGTCGCGCACGAGGTCGGGCGTGCGCGCGTTGAGCTCGTCGTAGCACTGGTTGATGAACACGCCGCGCGCATAGAGCATCGTACCCATGGCGCCGTCGAACACGACGATCCGCTCGGGCTCGAGCAGCTCGCGGGCGTCGCGCCGCGGGCTCACGACGCGCCGCCGGCGCCGGAGCCCGTGTCGCGCTCGCCGCCGCTCCGCACCGCGTAATACTTGGCCGACGGATGGTGGACCACGATCGCCGCCGTCGATTGCTCCGGCACGAGCTGGAACGCCGGCGTCAACGTCATGCCTAACGCATCGGCGGCCGGCAGCAGGCGGAAGACCGTCGCGTGCTGGTCGAGGTCCGGACACGCCGGGTAGCCCCACGAGTACCGCTTGCCCTGTCCCGCGGGAATGCCTAACTGGCGGCGGATGTCGCGGTGCATCCATTCGGCCACGGCCTCCGCGGCTTCCACGGCCAGCCCGTGCAGATAATACGCCTCCGTGTATTCGCCGCGCGCCTGGATCTCGTCGAATCGGCGTTGCGCGGCGTCGCCGACGGTCACGATCTGCAGCGCCGCCACGTCCACCTCGCCGGACTCCGCCGACCGGAAGTAGTCGGCGAGACACAACCGCTCGCGCCCATCCTGTCGCGGGAACGTGAATCGCGCCACTTCCCGGAGCGCGCCGCCGTCGCTCCCGTACGCCGTCGGATCGTACACGACGAGATCGTTCCCCTGGGCTTGCACAGGGAAGAACCCGTACGCGGCCTGCGGCGCGAGCCACTTCTCCGTGTGCGCGCTCGCCGTCAATCGTGCGAGCGTCGGACGAAATTCGTCGCGCACCGTGGCGTCGAACGCCTCACCCGAACCACGTCCGCCCCATTGCAGCCGGAACAACTCGTCGAGATCGAGCAACGCGAGTACTTCGTCGAGCGGAATGTCGTGCCGCACGCGCGTGCCGAAGAACGGCGGTTCGGGGATCGGATTGTCGGCCGGGATGTCGGAGCGCGTCGTCGAGTCCGTGCCGGCGGACACATCCTTCCCGACCTTCGACCGCAAGAACACATCGCGACGCGCGTCATCGAGGTTGCCGCTCACGAATCCCTCGCGGCGCTCCGGGTCCATCAACGCTTCCACCGAGTCCAGCCCCTCGAATGCGTCCTTGCAGTAGAACACGCCGGGCGCGTACGCGCGCTCGCCATCGACGAACAGGGCACGCCGGCCGAATCGCCGGTTGATCGCCGCGCCGCCGATCAGCACGGGCACCGTGAGTCCGCGCCGATCCAGCTCCTGCACGCAGATCGGCATCTGCTTGGACGTCGACACGAGCAGCGCCGACAATCCAATCGCATCCGCGCCCACCTCGACGGCCTTGTCGATGATCGTGTTCACCGGCACCTGCTTCCCCAGGTCGAACACGGTGTACCCGTTGTTGGACAGGATCGTGTTGACGAGCGACTTCCCGATGTCGTGCACGTCGCCGTACACGGTGGCCAACACGACTTTCCCCTTCGTGTATCCCTCGGCGCGCTCGAGGAACTGCTCCAGATGCCTAACGGCGCGCTTCATCACCTCCGCGCTCTGCAGCACGAACGGCAGGATCAACTCGCCGGCGCCGAACTTGTCGCCCACTTCCTTCATGGCCGGCAGCAGCACGTCGTTGAGCACGCGCACCGGGTGCTCGCGAACGCCCGCGGCGTCGAGCGCCTCCTCGATGCCGTCCTTCTTCCGGTGCAGGATCTGCCAATGAATGCGCGCGTCCGGCTCGAGCGCGGCCAGATCCGAGTCGGCCGACGCCTCGGCCCCGGCGCCGCCCGCCGACGGCCCGGCGCTCGCCGAAAACTCGATGAATCGCTGCAGCGCGTCGGGCCTGCGGTTGAACACCAGGTCGTCCGCCAGCTCCCGCTCGTGCGGT
>DASYXE010000009.1:0-4655 GCA_035935375.1 Gemmatimonadaceae bacterium
GCCTAAACCGACAATGATTCCCGCGATCGCGAGGCGCAGCCCGTCGCCCACCACCAGGCGCGCGAGGTCGACCGGCTGCGCGCCTAACGCAATCCGCACGCCGATCTCGCGGGTGCGCTGGCTCATCGAATAGGCGATCACGCTGTACAACCCCACCGCCGAGAGGACGAGCGCCAGCAGCGCGAACGCCGTGAGCAGCGCCATCGCGAACCGGCTCGGCGCCAGCGCGTCGCGGAGATATGCTTCGCCGGGGAGCGGCGGACGCCACGACGAGACGCGGATCGACTGCCACGATCGCGCGATGCGAAGGCGCATGACAAGGAGCACAAGGTGTGTTCGTCGAGGCTATCGATGTCCCGCTGTTCGGGGCGGTATCGGCCATAATTACATGTTATAGCCTGTGCTTGACAGTAAATGACACATGTTATACATTGTATAGAGTTCGGCATTGCACAAGCTATAACCTGTAAATAAGTGGATGCCACCGTGGCCAGAACCTCGCGCGATCCCGAGCTCGTTGCACTCGAGCGCAAGCAATTGGACGCCAGACTCAAGGCGCTCCCACCCATGCCCGCGCCCAAGCAGGGATGGATCCGGGCGAGCAGGGAGGCGTTGGGCATGTCCGCCGCTCAGTTAGGCAAACGGATGCACGTGTCACAGCAGGAGGCGACCGACTTGGAGCGCCGTGAGCGGAGCGGCGCTATCTCCGTCGCGACGCTCGCCAAAGCGGCCGACGCCATGGACTGCGAGCTCAAGGTGCTGTTCGTGCCCAAGACGTCGTTCGACGCGACCATCCGTCGCCAGGCGGAGTCGAAGGCGCTCGAGGAGCGGAAGCGCGTCGTGCACACCATGCGACTCGAAGCGCAGGAGGAGGGTGTAGCCGACGCATTGGCCGATCGCGGGGGCGCCGACGCGTGGTTGACCAAACGCCTCGCGCACCTGTGGGATTAGTCCTCCGTTCCTAACGCGAAGACGTGAACGAATTGATCGGCGGCGATGACGCCAACACCCCCCTCACCGATGAGGAGGCCGATGCCCTCATTCCGACGCATATCGCAACAAGGGCCGAGCTTAATCAGTGGGAAGCCGTGAACATTGCGCGCGCCCAGGCGTGGGCGGCGGCGCGCCGCCGGCTGAACGTGCTCAGCACGGACACCCTGCGTGAGCTTCACCGTCGGATGTTCGACCGCACCTGGCAATGGGCAGGTACCTTCCGCCGTGCCGACCTGAATATCTCCCCCTACCCGTCGGCAACCGTGCCCGCGCGCATGCTCGACTTGGTGGAGAACGCGCGCGCGCAGTACGAGGCGTCACGCAAAGCAAACGCCGAGTTGGATGACATCGCGATGCGTTTTCACTACGAGCTCGTCCGCATACATCCGTGGCCTAACGGCAACGGCCGGCATGCTCGGCTCGCTGCCGACCTGCTGCTCGAGCGGTGGGGCCGCCCCGCGTTCACGTGGGGCAGCGCGGCCGATCTCGCGGCGGCCGGCACAGTGCGCACCGCCTACATCGCGGCCCTGCGACGAGCGGATGGCGGCGACTTTACGCTGCTACGAGAGTTCGTGCGCAGCTGAGAGCTTGTCGCTTCCGGCGCCGTTTCACGCGACTGGACGATGATCGATACGAGCAGCGTCAACTGCCATGGCCATCGAACGGACTGCCGAGTAGAATCCGTCTCCATTCGCAGCCCCGACCCACAGGGAGCGCCTCGTGTCACTCCGCCGCCTCGCCGTTCTCGCGTCGTCCGCCATTGCGCCGCTCGCCCTCGGCTTGGGCGCGTGTAGCCGATCGGAGCCTCCAGCGAGCCGCAGCACGCCCGGCGATTCCGCATTTGCCACGCTCTCACAAGAGATTCTTCACGATTACTTCCGCCGAAACCCCAGCGCGTCGACGCAGCTCGGCGTCCACACCTACGACAGCATCCTCGACGACGTCCGTGCCTCCGCGTTCGACGACGAGGCTCGCGCCGACAGCGGCTTTCGGGCGCGCCTCCTCGCCGTCGACACGACCCGGCTGTCGCTCGACCAGCAGCTCGATCGGCAGCTGCTCATTCACGCAATGGAGGCCGCGATCCTCTTCAACCGCGTCATCAAGCCGTTTGCCACCAATCCCGACTTCTACAGCAGCGGCGTGACGAACGCGGCGTACGTGATCATGGAGCGCGAGTACGCGCCGGCCGAGCAGCGGCTCGCGGCACTCGTTGCTCGCGAAAACGCGATGCCGGCTGCTCTCGCGCAGGCGCGCACGAACCTCGTGAACCCGCCGCGTGTCTTCACCGAGATCGCCATCGAGCAGGTTGATGGCGACGCCAATTTTTTCAGGAACGATGTCACCGAGGCGTTCAAGAGCGTGACGGACACCGCGCTCGTTAGGCGGTTCGAGGCGAGCAATGCCGCCGTGATCACAGCGCTGGCCGACTACAAGACGTACCTGCAGCACGACCTGCTCCCCAGGTCCACCGGCAACTTCGCGCTCGGCGCCGACACGTTCGCCAAGGATCTTGCCGCGGCCGAGATGGTCGACGTGCCGCTGCCGAGGCTGCTCGCGATCGCCGAAGCCGACCGGCAGAAAAACGAGGCGGCGTTCGAGGCCGCGGCGAGGCTCATCGATTCCACCAAGCCGGCCGATGTGGTACTGGCGTCGCTGCAGCGGGAACACCCTGCGCCTAACGCGCTCCTCGCCACGACGCAGAACATGCTCGACTCGCTGCGCCAGTTCGTCATCGATCATCACATCGCGACCATCCCGCCGTCGGAGCCGGCGCGCGTGAAGGAGACACCGCCCTTTATGCGGTCGACGACGGTCGCGTCGATGGACACGCCGGGCCCGTTCGAGACGGCGAAGCTCAACGGGTTCTACAACGTGACGCTCCCCGATCCGCGCTGGCCCACGGCGGAGCAGGAGGCGTACATGAAGAGCTGGTATCCGGCCATGATGTCCAACGTCTCGGTGCACGAGGTGTATCCGGGGCACTACGTCCAGTTCTTGTACGCCAAGCACTTCCCGAGCGACGCGCGCAAGGTGTTCTCGGCGAACACGAACGTCGAGGGTTGGGCGCACTACGCCGAGCAGATGATGCTCGATGAAGGGTTGCACGGCGGCGACCCCAGGTACCGGCTCGCCCAACTGCAGGACGCGCTGCTGCGCGACGTGCGGTTCATCGTCGGCATCAAGCTGCACACGCAGGGCCTAACGATCGACGAGGCGACGAAGATGTTCGAGACGCAAGGCCATCAGCCGCATCCGGTGGCCGTCGCGGAAGCCAAGCGCGGCGCGGGCGACCCGCTCTACGGCTATTACACGATGGGCAAGCTGATGATTCTCAAGCTTCGCGATGACTACAAGGCGAAGCAGGGCGCGTCCTACACGCTCGAGGGATTCCACGATGCGTTTCTCGAGATAGGTCCGCTGCCGCTCCCGCTCATTCGGCGCGCAATGCTGGGGCAGACTGGAGAACTCTTCTAGCGTGTCACCACGTCGGCTCATGCCCGACCGCGCCTAACGCGCGGCTGCTGCGCAGCCCCTACGTGCGTGTGCGCCGCCCGTCTGCCACGACGAGCACGATTCCGAGCACGAGGGCGACCCCGCCGGCGACGGGCGAAACGAATCCCCGTTTCACCGTGCCGACCTCGATCGGACCGACCTGTGTCGAGTGGCGTTCCTTGACGTAGCTGAACCCGCCGAGCGCCAGCACAACGATCCCGGCCACGACGAGGACCCAGCCGAGAATGCCGAGTGGTCGCATGGTGCCTCCTTGGAATGGAGAGGGATCAAAGCACGTAGCGTGCCCAGCCGCTTGGTCGGCGAGCATTCCCCACGCGCGATGGACACCATGAGCGCCCGTCCGCTGGACGCCGCGCCGCAGCGCCACCATCACGCTCTAGGAATGCCGTCGTCGTCGAGTCGGAGGCGGGCCGGGGTCAGCCGTACTTGACGTCGGTGCTCTGTCCGACCTCGATGATGTATCCGTCGGGATCGCGGATGTAGCAGCGCGTCTCGCCGTACTTGGGGATCGGCGGCGTGATGAACTCGGCGCCTCGACTCTTCCATGACGCATAGCATGCCTGAATATCCGCAACGCGGAAATTCATGAAGCTGCTGATGTGATCCGGATCGGGTACGCTGAGCGTCACGGTCGGCTTGTCAGGCGTTGGGCCGCCGCCGACGTTCAGAATCATCCAGATATTGGCGAGCTGCAGGTACGCAGGTGCGTTGCCGTCGCCCAGGCTCAGAATCCGAGCGCCGAAGACTCGTTCGTAGTAGCGAGCCGATCGCGCGATGTCCTTCACGGTGAGAAAATGCGCGACGCTGATCCCTTCTCGCGGTGGCATTTCATAGGTCTGTTGTTCGATCTGGACGTTGCTCATTGAGGACTCCGATTTCTGCGGACGGATTTCCACGGCTCTCCCCGAGTTCTCACGGACGAACTCGGATGATGGTCTTCCCCGAGCGTCGCGCTTTCGAGTTGAACGCGGCGACGGCATCGCCCAAGGTCGACACGGTGCCGATATGCGGCCGCAGCCGTCCGTCCCGCACCCGCTGCACAATCTCACCCAGTTGGGCGCGATCGGCCTCGACGACGAAATCGACCGTTAGGCCGCCTAAGGGCCGCGCCTCGACCGGTCCGACGACGGACACCAGCGTTCCTCCGG
>DASYXE010000010.1:0-5167 GCA_035935375.1 Gemmatimonadaceae bacterium
CGAGGAGTCGATGCGGCCGCTCCAGATCGAGATCGACAACGCGAAGCGGGCTGCGCTCGACGCGCAGGTGATGGCTCGCCAGCAGGCCGACGTCGCGCGCATGACATCGCGCATGGCCGTGGAGCGCGCGAGAATGGCGGATTGGGATGGCGGCAGTTCCCGCGGCGCGAGCGGTTGGATCAGCGGCGGCCCGGGGAGCATGCTCACGGTCGGCGGGCTGCGCGTATCCGTGGTGAGCGACGGGCTGAGCAGCTACTTCGGCAAGGGCAGCGAGAACGGGTTGCTCGTGCTCGATGCGAGCGACGAATGGCATCCGCTGCAGGCCGGCGACGTGATCGTGTCGCTCAACGGCAAGTCGGTGCGCGAAGGCGATCACGCCGAGATGTCGCTCGACAGCGATCACGACAACACCTTCGTCGTGCTGCGCAAAGGCGCGCGCGTCAGCGTACACGTGAAAGCGCACTGACGGTGCCGTGGGTGCCTCACCAGAGGCGCCCGATGTTCCACGTGCCGCCGGCGTAGAAGGTGTGGGCCTGCGGTCCATCCAGCGGTACGATCACGCCCAGGTCGAGCTCGGCCCACCGCCTAACGGTAAACACCGGACCGGTGAGCAGCGCGACGATGGGCGCGGAGCCGAACGGTCCGCCGGTGCCCGGAAAGCCGTACACTTCCGCGGTCCAGCCGAGGATCCCGCGGACCGGTGCACCGCCGGACACCGTCCACAGCGTCGCGTCGCGCGGCGCGTGGGCGGTGCTCGCGCGCCACGTATATCCCGCATTGATGTCGAGCTCCACCGGGCCAAGCTGATGGCTGGAGATCAGCGTGATCTTGGCGTCGGTGGATCCCGTGCCGAGGCCGTCGCTCACGCTGCCCGTCGGCAGCTTCACCGCGGGCAGCACGGCAAACGAGCCGAGCACGGGCAGGCTGTCGGCGATACGCCACTTGAGCGCGATCGTGAGATCGCCGCCGCCATCGCGCGCCGGCCCGACGCTCGTGTTGCGCATCCACGCGTCGGAGAGCTCGAGCTGCACGCGCGGGACGACGCCGATTTTGAGCGCGGCCGGCGTGCTGAACGCGTGCACGCCGGCGTCGAATCGATCGAGCTCGACGCCGGCCTCGAGCTCGACCCAACCGGGCCACACCGTGTAGGCGTGGGTGGCGACGGTGGGCCGTTCCGGTTGGGCGTCGTGCGGGTCGGTGGCTTCCTGTGCTGATGCCCGTGCCGCGCCGAGCGCGAGGGCCGCCCACACCAGGACGGTGCGGCGCATCAGAATTCGATCTGCGCGCCCAGCTCGACGACTCGGTTCGGCGGCAGCCCGAAGAACTGCGTGGCCGCCCGCGCGTTGCGCCCCATGATCACGAACAGCTTCTTGCGCCATCGAGCCATGTGCGTGTTCCCGGTGGGAATGAGCTCCTCGCGACCGAGGTAGAACGACGTGTCGCTCTGCCGCGCGCGCAGGCCCAGCGGCTCGCAGCGTGACAGGATCTCCTTGACGCTCGGCGTCTGCATGAACCCGAAGTGCGCGATCGCCCGATAAAATCCCTCGCCTAACGGATCGAGCCGCAGGCGCTCGGACGCGGGCACTTCGGGCACGTCGGCGGTGAGCACCGACAGCAGAATCACCTGCTCGTGCAACACTTTGTTGTGCTTGAGATGGTGCAACAGCACCACCGGCGCGCCGCTGGTGTCGGACGTCATGAACACCGCCGTGCCCGGAACGCGCGGTGGCTTGCGGCGCCGCACGTCTTCCAGGAACAGGTCGATCGGCAGGCTCGCGCTGCGCAGCAAGTCCTGGAGGAGCGTTCGGCCCCGCTTCCACGTCGACATCATGATGTACAGCACGACCGCGACCACGAGCGGGAACCACCCGCCGTGCTCCACCTTCACGGCGTTCGCGACGAGGAACGCGAGGTCGATGATCAGGAACACCGCCAGGAACGCGCCCGCGCGCGGCAGCGACCACTTCCACTCATCATGTGAGATGAAGAAGAAGAGCAGCGTGGTGATCACCATCGTGCCCGTCACCGCGATCCCGTACGCCGCGGCGAGCGCGCTCGACGACCGGAAGCCGAGCACGAGGCCGATGCACCCGATCATCAACGCCTTGTTCACTTCCGAGATGTAGATCTGGCCGGCCTCGTGCTTGGACGTGTGGGTGATCGTCACGCGCGGCGAATATCCGAGCTGCATCGCCTGCTGCGTGAGCGAGAACGCGCCGGAGATGAGGGCCTGCGAGGCGATCACGGCGGCCGCGGTCGCGAGCACGACCATCGGGTAGAGCAGCGGCGCCGGCACGAGACGGAAGAACGGGTTGCTGGCGGCGCTTGCGTCGCGCAGCAACAGCGCGCCCTGGCCGAAGTAGTTGAGGAGCAGGGCGGGGAACACGAGGACGAACCACGCCGCGCGAATCGGCCGTCGCCCGAAGTGTCCCATGTCGGCGTAGAGGGCCTCGGCGCCGGTGAGCACCAGCACCACGGCGCCTAACAGAAAGAAGCCCTGCCACCCATTCTCGGCGAAGAAGCGGATGCCGTACCTCGGGTCGACCGCCAGGAGAATCGCCGGCTCCTTCATGATCTCGGCGATGCCTAACGCTGCGATGCTGAAGAACCACAGCAGCATCACCGGCCCGAATACCTTCCCGATGCGATCCGTCCCGTGGCGCTGGAACAGGAACAACACGCACAGCACCAGCACGCTGAGCGGCACCACCATCCGGCCGAACACCGGCGTTGCCACCTGCAGACCTTCCACGGCGCCGAGCACCGTGATCGCCGGCGTGATGACGCCGTCGCCGTAGAGTAAGGCCGCGCCGAACAAGCCGAGCGTGATGAGCACCGCCACGGGCACGATGCCCACGCGTCCACGCAGACCGCGCTGGATCAGCGCGAGCAACGCGAGGATGCCGCCCTCGCCGCGATTGTCCGCGCGCATGATGAACGACAGGTACTTCACACTCACCACGAGCGTGAGCGCCCACACGACGAGCGACAACGCACCGTACACGTTGGGCGCGGTGGGCGCGATGCCGCTCGACGGACTGAAGCACTCCTTGATCGCGTACAGCGGACTCGTTCCGATGTCGCCGAACACGACGCCGAGCGCCGTGAGCGACAGGATCGCCAGCTTGCGACCCGTCGGGCGCTCGTCGATTCGCTCGCGATCGGGACGGCTAACGAACGCCCCGGTGAACGATCCGGTTGTCGTGGGAGAAGCGCTTCCCCCACCCGCTTCAGCAGGCGCAGGCGCGCCGGAGCGGGCTGGTTCAGCAGCCATGTGGAGTTCGTAGCCTGGACATACACCCTGCGGTCGCGGAAACCCGTGGCGACCAGTCGCCTGTTCGGGATCACACGAAAAAATCGGGTCGCGGACCAAATCCGCGACCCCGAGCCCGCCTTGGAACATAGCGCAAACGACCGCGCAGTCCAGCGTTGCAGGTTACTAGCCAGCTGTCCCCGTAGACCCGGTCGATCCTGACTGTCCGCCGGAGCCCGTGATCTCCTCGATCTCACGCCTCGCCCGATCGAGCGCTTCGCGGATCTTGTGCAGCTTCTCGGCGTCGGCAGGCTGGCGCCAGGCGAGCGTGTAGGTGACGCGAGCCAGATCCTTGAACGACCGGTTGACCTCGGTCATCGCCGGGCCGAAGAAACTGGCGCCGAAATCGGAGATCCGCTCGAAGATGTCCTCCACCGTCGACTTGTTCTCGGTCAAATAGGCGCGACCCTCGGGCGTGATCTCGTAGATGCGCTTGCCGCCTTCCTCGAGTGTTGCCTTCGCGTAGCCGAGGTCCTCGAGCATCGTGAGCGTGGGATAGACAGTGCCTGGGCTGGGCGCATAGACGCCGCGGAACCGGTCCTCCAGCTCCTTGATGATCTCGTAGCCGTGCCGAGGTTTTTCCTCGAGCAGCTTGAGAATGACGTACTTGAGGTCACCCTGTTCGAACATACGACCCCCGCGGAACCCGCCGCGGTGTCCGCGCGGTCCGCCCCCGCCCCAGAACCAGCCCATGACGCCTGGATCGAACCCGCGTCCGGCTCCTGCCGATCCCCTTCCGCCCCAATGTTCGTGGCACATAACGACCCCCAAGCAAGAAAGATATGTCTTAGATATATCGGCAGACTAAGATATGTCGCCCGATATATCTTCGCAATACCCGAGGCGGGAGTTTCACCGAGCTCATCATTATGTGGAACGCTGAGTGTTCGACGCCGGCGTGGACGCCTTCGCGACTAGTCCTGCGATGCAATCTCCTCGAGCGCTTTGGTTACGTACACGCGGACCATCTCCTTGCGCCACGAGAGCGTGAAGTCGGTGTTGTCCATCGGCTTGGCCGGCCTGAACGCCGCGTCGGCCGCGTCGGCAATCGAGGCGGCGTCCAGCCTCCGCCCAACGAGCGCCGCCTTCGCCGCTTCGATCCGCATCGGGTACGAGGCCACGGCGCCGAGCACGATGCGCGCGTCGCGCACCGTGCCGTCGGGCTGGAAGTCGATCCGTGCGGCGACGCCTAACACCGGAAAGTCGAACGAGCCGCGCCGCCTGAGCTTCACGTATGACGCCCGCCATGCGCCGACCGGCGGCAGCACGTACCACACCAGCAGCTCGTCCGGCCGCTTGTCGAGGAACCGCATCCCGTCGTTGAGATACAGGTCTTCGGCGGCAATGCGCCGCACGCCGCCGCCGCTCGCCAGCATCACCGACGCGCCTAACGCAACGGCCACGGGCGCGCCGTCCGACGACTGCACCGCCCAGCAGCGCGGACTCGACGGTGCCACCCAGCAGATGCGCCCGTCCTTCTTCATGCAGAAGTCGATGGCTTTGCGCCATTCGTACGTCTGGTCGTAATAGTTGCAGCGCGTGTCGAGCAGCAGGTTGCCGCCGATGGTGCCCATGTTGCGCAGCGGCGGGGTCGAGACCAGCCCGGCGGCCGTCGCGACGGCCGGATAGTACCGGCGCACCGTCGGGTCCGTGGCCAGCTGCGACAGCGTGACGCCGGCCCCGATGCGGAGGCCCAGCTCGGGGCTGCTGTGGATCTCGCGCAGCGACGCGATGCCGGCGAGCGAGATCACGCTGCGCGGCGTCTGCTGCCGCCGTTTCATGTTCGGGTACAAGTCGGTGCCGCCGGCGACGTACATCGCGTCGTTGCCTAACTCGAATCGCGCGCCGAGCGCG
>DASYXE010000011.1:0-2266 GCA_035935375.1 Gemmatimonadaceae bacterium
TTCCTCTCCCTCAGGCGGCGTCGCCGCCGCTTCCCTCAGCGTTAGCGCTTCCCCAAGCGAGCGCCAGCGAGCGCTTCCCCATTCCCCCATTATCGCTATCCGAATCTCTGACGCACCGCACTAGGCGTTGCGCGTGAAGCGCTGGAAGCCGCACCACGCCAGCACGAGACCCGCCGCCAACGACAGATAGAATCCGAACCCGAGGCTGAACAGGTCGCCGACACCCGGCCCACCCTGTCCGCCGCCCCCAAATCCACCGGCCGCGGAATTGATTGCATGAACGCCGGACCAGATCGCGCCTAACACGGCGAGCAGCGGCAAACCCAGCGCGAGCCACGCCCGGCGGTCTTTCCACACGAGCGGCACCGCGATGCTCGCGTAGGCAATGAGGAGCATGAACTTCACCCCACCGCCGCCGCCAATCTGGCTCATCAAGTCCGCGATGTCGTACAGCGGCTTGCCCTGGCTCGAGCCGAGGAACGTGATCGAGATCGCGTTGAACACCAGCGTCCCGATGAGGTACACCGCATACGCGCCGAGCGTGAGCGTGCCGTAGCGCTGCACGATCGGGTTGGCACCGAGGTTGAGGCCGGGCGCCGCGCCGGAGATGACGGCGGCTCCGCCGCCTGCGTGAGGACTCGACGAAGGCGAGCCGCCGGGCGAGCCCGCCGACTTGCCGATACCGCTCACGAGGCCGCTCAATTTCCCGCCCAGCTCCGCCGTCTTTTCGCGGAGCAAGACGTCGTCGGGCACGATTGTCACCGCGCTCAATTGCGAATCCTGGACGACGATCTCGACCGTCTTCCCGACGGTTGGCGCGGTGGGGCTCTTCCACATGCCAATGTCGAACTTGTACTGCTGGTTCTCCGCGGCGATGGTGCCGGTGCCGTCGGTGCCGTTGTACTGCAGGATCCTGCCGCGCATGATCCGGTCCTCGGAGTGGAGGTGAAGGCGGACGGGCGCAGCGCCTGGCGCGCCCTGCTTCCTCCATTGCGACAAATGTCCGAGAAAGGTGTCATGGCGAGCATGCCGAGGTCGACCGGCCCCGCCCGCCCGCCGGCTCCGCTTATTTCATTCGCTGCGCAGCGCTTCCAGTGGACCGACGCGTGCCGCACGCCGCGCCGGGAGGTAGCTCGCGAGGAGCGCGGTAACAGTGAGCGCGATGATCGCGGCCCCGATCGACACCGCGTCGAGCGAGCCCACGCCGAAGACCTGCGAGCGAATGAGTCGCGTGGCTGCGAGCCCTGCGGGCAATCCGATCGCGACGCCGCACGCCGCCAAGCGTACTGCTTCGCCGAGCACCATTGAGGACACGTTGCGCGGGGTGGCCCCGAGCGCGCTGCGCAGACCGAACTCGCCCGTCCGTTGCGACGTCGAGTACGCCGTGATGCCGTAGAGTCCGACCGCCGCCAACAGCAGCGCGGCGGCGCCGAAGAACGACGTGACGCGCGTCAGCAGCAGGTCCTGCCCGATCGTTTCGCGGACCATGGCGTCGAGCGGCTTCACCACGTTGCGCAGATCGGGATGACGCTCGAGGAGGGAGGCGCGCACGGGTTGCACGAACTGCGCCGGGTCGCCGGCCACGCGCACCTCGAAGTAGAGCCACTTCGGCGCCGCGGCCATCTGGGCGACCGGCAGATATGCCCGCCTAACTGGGAGGTCGCGCACGTCCTGCTCCTGCACGTCGTGTACGACGCCGGCGATGGTGTAGGTCGTGGAGTCCAACGCGAACGACCGCCCAACGGGATTGCCGGTGCCGAAGTAGAACCGAGCCATGGTCTCGTCGACGAGCGCCGTGTGCTCGGCGCCCGGCACATCGCGCTCGTCCAGATCGCGGCCGCGGATGAGGCGCGCGCCGATCGCGTGGACGTAGTTCGGACCGACCACGTCGTAGTTGATGCCCATTTGCGAGTCGGCGACCGCAGTGAATCCGGGCACGACCACGTGGCCCGTCGACTCGCCGCCGCTGAACAACCCTTCCTCGGAGTACGTCACCGCGCGCACGCCGGGCACGCGCTGCATCCCATCCGCCATCTCGCGCGCCGCGGCGAGCACGCCGGCGCCGCTCAGGCTGCGCTGATGCATCGGGACATCGGCAATGACGATGTGATCGCGATCGAAGCCGAGGTCGACGGTCAGAATGCGCTGCGTGCTGTGCAGCAGCAGGCCGGCGCCGATCAGGAGGAGGGTGGACAGCGCTACCTGCCCAACGACGAGCGCCGGCCCGAGCGCGAGGCGGCCTAACCGTGCGCGCGCGCCGGCGATG
>DASYXE010000012.1:0-2523 GCA_035935375.1 Gemmatimonadaceae bacterium
CTTCGAGATGAATGCAACGGACATTCGTGCCAGGACGGTCGACGAGCGACGTGTCCCGCTCCGGCCGCTCGTGCACGCACACGAGGTGCACGGCGGCGGCCCGGTCATGCAGGACGAGAATGTCCGCGTGACCGCAGCCCTCGTGCACCATCCGCCGATCGTCCCCGCCTTTGCATACCGGTTCGACACCGCGGACCGCTCGATCGTCATCTCCGGTGACACCACGCCGAGCGACAGCCTGGTGGCGCTCGCGCGGCGCGCGGACGTACTGGTGCACGAGGCGCTGTTCGACGCAGCCGCCGTCGACCGGCTCGTCGCGAGCGTGCCTAACGCGTCGGATCTGCGGCGCAGCATCCTCTCGCACCACACGACGGCGGAAGAGGCCGGCCGCGTGGCGGCGGAAGCACAGGTGGGCACGCTGGTGCTCTCGCATCTCATCCCGGCTGAGGATCCGATGGTGACCGACGCCATGTGGAGCGACGCGGCGCGCAAGCATTTCGGCGGCCGCGTCATCGTCGGGAAGGACCTGATGGAGCTCTAGCGAACTCCAGCGTTAGACCGCTACACACTATAATTGCGTCGAGCGTCGTTCGGCGCGTTCATTGGACTCGCGTGCAACTGAACTCGGGCGGTAATCCGGAACCGAGATGATGAGTCGCTCACTTGTGAACGCCGCTGCCTTCATCCGTGAGGTGACTGCCGATCGTCGGCTCTGGACTGTACGTGGGTTGGACGCGGCGCCGCGCGGCCTTACGGGTGAGCTGGCAAAGCCCTTCTGGTCCACATTGGAGCGAGCCCAACGCGCGATCGCGACGGGCAAACTCGGTGGTGGCCCCGCGTTGGTCGAGCTGACGTGGAGCGACTTCGTGCAGGAGTGGGCGCCGCGCCTCGAGCGCGCGGCCATTTGCGTTGGTCCCAATTGGGGAGGCCCGGACGCCACGGGAGGGGCGTGGCCGGTGGCGCGGGTCATTCGCGCCGTGCAGGATCTAACGCGAAGCTGACGGCAAGGCTTGGATTGCAGGCAGCTGTGCCGCGCGCTCTTCTTCTTTTCGCTTGCCGCTCCATTCCAGCGTTAGGCCACGCCACGATTCCACAGGAGGTCGGGTGGAGATTCGGTATGCAGTTGCGCTCCGCGACGGCACGACCGTCGGGTACGTCTTTCTCCGGGGGGAGCCCCTCGTGGACCAGACCGCGCGCCTCCAGCCGTTACCCGCGTTCCGAGTTGCGCGTGAGGCGCGCCGGCTCTTGCGGCAGTTTCGCCGCGCCGCGAGCGAACCACGACCGTTGACGCATGAAGAGATGCTGACGGAGGAGCGGGCGCTCGCCGCATTCACTGAGATTGAGTTGTATCTCGCGGAGCATCCGTCTGGCGTGCTCGTACCCAATGCAAGCCTTCGGTTGTTGGCAGGCGAGCCGCCGATGCTTCGAGTTCGCTTTCGACTCCCCGAGGATGCACCGCCGGAGTGATGTTACCGCGCGCCCTGCCCGACGCTGCCGCCACCGGGGCAGCGAACATCGGGTTGTGCGCCAGCCAGCTGCACACCATGATCCGTACGACCGCGCCCGTCAGCGCAACCGCCGTGCAGCCGAACTGTGGCGTTAGGCAGCGAACGTGTTACCCAACTTGATTCGATGCGCACGCTTCTTCTGCTGCTCGCGCTCCTCCCCCTGCCGCTCGGCGCCCAGGAACCGCCGCCACGGTTCCTCTACATCTATCGCGACTCCCTCAAGCGAGGCGTCGATTCCGCCTATCGCGCGATCGAAAATGACGGGGCGCAAATCTGCGCTGATCGTCGGTGTCCGAATCCCTACCTGGCCCTGGAGAGCCTGAGCGGCCCGCACGAGGCGTGGTGGATCAACGCGTTTGCGACCCCGGCAGACACGCTCCGCGTTGCCCACGCGTACGCCACGGACCAGGCGCTCGCGACGGCACTCGACCAGATCGCCCAACGGAAGGCCGCGCTGATTGGGACGCCGGTACACGGATTTGCCGTGTACCGTCCCGACTTGAGTCGCGGGCCCATGTGGTCCGTTGTCGGCGCGCGCTTCGTCATCGTTGCAGTCACCCGAGCTCGACGCCCCGCCGATGGGTCAGTGTGGATGACCTCGGATTCCACGGTGTACATTCTTCGCGGCGTTCATACGCGGCGCGAAGCGGACGCGTTAGGCCGCGACACTGGAGCCCGCGTCTTTGTGGTCCGGCCTAACTGGAGCATGCCGGCCAAGGCGTGGGTGGCCGAGGATCCCGCGTTCTGGCGAACGGCGCCGATCCCGAAGCCAGCCCGCTAACCGGGCCGCGCACTCCGAGTTACTGTCTCGCAACCGCTGACACTTCTCATGATTGACCGGATCACGATCACGGTCGCGAACGACTTTGTGTTCACGGCGAAACTTCTCACCGATCGCGCGCCCAACACCTGCGCCGCCTTCAGGGCGTTGCTTCCGTATCGTCAGCGCTTGATCCACGCCCGCTGGAGCGGCGAGGCATGCTGGATCCCGCTCGGTGACTATCAGCTTGGTGTG
>DASYXE010000013.1:0-8248 GCA_035935375.1 Gemmatimonadaceae bacterium
GCCTGAGGGGTGGAAGGACATCAGTTGTCCCTGGGTGGAGAGTCTCGAATCGCTGAGGCTGGCGCGCATGGCACGCACGTCGCGCAGACCATTGATGTTGTTCCACCCCTCAGGCGGCGTCGCCGCCGCTTCCCTCAGCGCAGCGCTTCCCCTAGCGAGCGCCAGCGAGCGCTTCCCCATTCCCTGACTACTATCCGAACCTCAGACGCGCTCCACTAGTCCGTGTAGTAAATGAACCGCCCGCAGCTCTCGCAATTCCGGAGCTCGCTGTTCCGCTCCTGGTCCCGCCCTTTGCTCGTCGGCACGTGCACGAAGCAGCCGTAACACACGCCGTTGAGCACCGGTGCCACGACGCGCTCGTGGCGCTTGAGAATGCGGCGATACGCCGACTGCGTCCGCGGCGACAACTGCTCCTCGCGCTCAATAATCCGTTCGCCTAACCGCGCGCTGAACTCCTCCACGTCCACCGGAATCCCCGCGGCGGCATACTCGGCCACTGAAATGTCTTTTCGCAACGTCTGCAAATCCTGGATCTCGAGCAAAATCTCCAGCTCGGCATGCAACATCAGACTCCTTTCTCCTCCAACAAGGTCAGGAACTGCGGCGGCTGGGTCAGCGACAACAACCGCTGCGGCACGTCCGGCTCCTTGCTGAATTGCGCAATCTTCCCCAGCACGGGGAGATATTGGTTAGAGACCTCGAGTGGCGGCGCCACGATGAGGAAGAAAAAGAAAACCGGCTTCTCGTCGATTGCCTTGAAATCGACGCCAGCCGGCTTGCGCCCAAACGCCACGCGAAGCTTGTTCACGACCAACGAGCGACAGTGCGGAATCGCAATCCCGCGCCCGATTCCCGTCGACCCCAGGTTCTCGCGCCGCTTGAGCATCTTGTACAGCATTCCCTCAGACTTCTCGTCCAACTTGAGAAGCGAGATCAATTCCTTGAGGATATCGTCCTTGGTGCTCCCATCGAGCTCCAGTTTGATCCCGTCTTCGGTGAAGAATTGTCGTAATTCCATCTATCTCCCCAGGAGCGAATACCTACCTCGAATTAGCCGCGTCGTCGCGGGAAACCTCGCAACTTACCCACCGTACAAAACAGTGTCAAATACCGACGTTGCATGGAGTTGCCGGCCACTGTAATTTCATTCCATGGCCTTCCCATATTCCACCGCGTTCCCGGTGCCGCTCTACCTCGCACCGATGGCCGGCGTGTCCGAGTCGCCATTCCGGCGCCTCTGCCGGCGCTTTGGCGCGGACGTGGTGGTCACCGAGTTTCTGTCGGCGGAAGGCATCCGCCGCGAGAACCCGGCCACCATTGAGAAGCTGCGGTTCGGCGGCGACGAGCGCCCAATCGGCGTGCAGATTTTCGGCGCCGATCCCCAAGCCATGCGTGAAGCCGCGTCGTTCGTCACCGACGTGTTCGCACCGGAGTTCATCGATATCAACTTCGGATGCCCGGTGAAGAAAGTCGTAAAACGCAACGGCGGCTCCGGATGCCTCAAAGATCTCACGCTCGTCACCGATGTCATCCGCGCCGTGATCCAGGGCACGGACCTGCCGGTGACAGTCAAGATTCGCAGCGGGTGGAACGAGGAGATGCGCGACCCGGTCTCGATCGCGCTGCGCTGCCAGGATGCGGGCGCGCGCGTCCTAACGCTGCACCCGCGCACGCGCGCGCAGATGTACTCGGGTGACGCGCGCTGGGAGGAGATCGGGGCGGTGGCGAGCGCGCTCGAGATCCCCGTGATCGGCAACGGCGACATCAAGACCGCCGAAGACGCGGTGCGCATGTATCGCGAAACGGGCTGCGATGGCGTGATGATCGCGCGCGGATCGTTCGGCCAGCCGTGGGTGTTCACGCAGGCGCGTGCCCTTCTGGAAGGGAAGCCAATGCCCGCGACGCCGCCCGTCGAAGAACGCTTTGCGATCGCGTCCGAACACGCGCGCATGGCGCAGGCCTACGAGCACGATCCGCGCGGTGCGGCCATCGAGTTCCGCAAGCACCTCGGCTGGTACGTGAAGGGGCTGCCCGGCTCGGCGGACATCCGCCGCAAGCTGCACCTCGTCGAGTCGCTCGCCGCGGTCGACGACATCTTCGCCGAGTATCTGGCCGCGCGCGCACGCGGCGACGTCGCGCCATCCGAGGGAGAGCCCGAAGAGGCTCGCGCGGCGTGAGGCGGGAACGCGTTCTGGCGCTGCTGCGCCAGGTCGCGTCCGGCGAAGTCGACGCCCAGGCGGCCCTCGGTGCGTTAGGCGCGCTCGCGTTGCCCAACGCCGAGTCCCTCGGCTTCGCCACCGTCGACCACCACCGCGCGCTCCGGCAGGGCTATCCCGAGGTGATCTTCGCCGCCGGCAAGACCACGCCGCAGGTGGTCGCCATCGCCGAGCGCATCGCCGAACGCGGTGAAGGCGTGCTCGTGACGCGTCTCGCACCCGAGATGCACGCGCCTCTCCTCGATCGCTTCCCCACGATGGAGCTCAATGCGCTCGGCCGCACCGCCTTCCTGGCACCCGATGTCCCCGCGCCGGTCGGCCGCGGTACCATCCTCGTGATCACCGCCGGCACCAGCGATCTGCCCGTCGCCGAAGAGGCGTCGGTTACCGCGCGCGCCCTCGGAAACGCCGTCGAACGCCTCACGGACGTTGGGGTGGCCGGCATCCACCGGCTCCTCTCGCAGAGCCGGGTACTCGAGCATGCCGCGGTCGTCATCGTGGTGGCCGGAATGGACGGCGCGCTGCCATCGGTGGTTGGCGGTCTGGTGCCGGTGCCGGTGATCGCGGTCCCGACCAGCGTCGGCTACGGCGCCAGCTTCGGCGGGGTGGCGGCGCTCCTCTCCATGCTCAACAGTTGCGCCTCGGGCGTGACGGTCGTCAACATCGATAACGGGTTCGGAGCGGCCTTCGCGGCATCGCGAATCACGCACGCCTAACCCAACATCCTGTCGACATCGCCGAGCTTGTCCCCCGAGAGCCACGTGCCTTCTCGCATCGGCGCGCTCGCACTCTCGGTCGCGCTGACCATCCTCGCCACGAGCGCGGTGCATTCCCCGATCGCCGCGCTCTTGGCCTGTCTCATCGCCGTGCTCGCCTGGCGCGCCGGCGGTGTCTACGCGGTCAGCGTGGCGCTCGCGTCGATTCCCGTGCTCGCGCATTTCGACCCGTTCCTCGACACGTTCTCCGAGGACTCGCGGTGGGTTCGTCTCGGGATGCTCTTAGCCGCGGGCACGCTGACCGGTCTCGCCGCCCGCGTCGCCGACGGGCGGGAATCCGGCGATCCACCGGGCGAGAGCCATCCCGACTTGCCGCCCTCGTCACGCACGCCATCGATCGAGCGACTCATGCGCGACCACGCGCTCGGCCGGGCCGTGGAACGCGACGTGATCGAACGCTTGCTCACCGATGCCAGGCAGTCCCTGGGCGCAGACGACGTGACGCTCTGGATGCGCACGGACGAGGGCACGATGCGCGCAATGCTCACCATCCCGGCGGGCGCCCCGCGCGAGCGGAAGAGCAGTCCGGCGGCGCCGGCGCTCGTGGCCTGGTCGGTGGAGCAGGGCATCGTCGCTGCCAACCAGGACACCGACGCGTGCGCGCTCATCGCGGCGCCGGTCGGCGCGGCGCACGACGCGCAGCCGGGCGGCGCGCTCACCCTGTACGCCGCGGACCGCCACCGACTGGCGCCCACCGTTAGGCAGGAGCTGGCGGCACACGCGGCGCGCCTCGGCGCGCTGCTCGGCCTGTTGCGCGACGGCCGCGAGACACGCCAGTATCGCGGAAAGGCCGAGCTCCTCGCGCGCGCGGCCGAGCGCGTGCAGGGCAGCCACGACGTAGCGGGTCTGGGCCACGCGATCTGCGACGCCGCGCTCGAGGTGTCCGGCGGGACGCGCGCGGCGTTCATCGTGTGGGACGAGCGGGAGGAAAAGGGCACCGTCGCGAGCGTCTCGATGGGCCACGCGGTGCCGGCGGGCTTCGAGGTGACGACGTCGTCGTTCGTCGGCACCTCGTGCCGCGAGCGCCAGCGCTTCACGCTGAGCGAAGTGGACGCGGCCTCAGCGTACACCGTGTTCGGCGAGACCGAGCCCAACCGGCGGCTGGGCTCGCTGGCCGTGGTGCCGCTGGTGCGCGACAGCCGCGCGTTAGGCGCAATCGCGGTCGAGGGCGAGGAAGCGGGGCAGCTCACGGCGGTCGAATCGTCGCTGCTGCTGCTGTTGTCGTCGGTGTCGGCGGCGGCGTTCGTCAACGTCCGGCACCTCGAGCGCGCGACGGTCGAGTCGCGCACCGATCCGCTGACGCGCCTCGCCAATCGCCGCGTATTCGACGAACGCCTGCGCCAGCACCTCGCCGAGTGCGATCGCAACGGGCAGGTGCTGTCGCTCATTCTCGCGGACCTCGATCACTTCAAGCAGATCAACGACACGTATGGCCACACCGCCGGTGACCGCGTGCTCGCTGCCGTTGCCGCGAGCGCCAAGCGCGCGATCCGCGGCATCGACCTGTGCACACGCTACGGTGGTGAAGAGCTCGCGATCCTGCTGCCACAAACGCCAATGGAGCGCGCGCGAGACGTAGCGGAGCGGCTCCGTCGGTCGTTCGAGTCGGCGCGCGTGGAGGCAGATGGACATGTAATCGCTGTGACGGCGTCCTTCGGCGTCGCGAGCTTCCCAACGAGCACCGGTCGTCACGATTCGCTCTTCTCGGCGGCTGACCGCGCGCTGTACGATGCCAAGAAGGCCGGTAGAAACTGCGTGAGGTGTGCAGACGAAAGCAATTTCGCGATAAATACTTAGAGACAGATCACATCTGCATGGCAGGGAGTCGCCGCGCATTGACCGCGTGCGGCAATTCATCTAGATTTTGGGAGAAGGGGGCGACTGGCTTCGACGGGGTAAGTGAAGCGGTGGCCGCGTGCCCAGGTCCTCGAGCCCTGGTAAATCACTCGGGAAATTTTTAACTGCCAACAACAACTTGGCTCTGGCTGCGTAACCTCGGTTACAGCACCTGCCCGCCGGGAAGCCCGCCTGAGGCGGCCTGACGGGTAACGAAAATTCGGGCTAGTGCGCCGTTGCGTCTTCCGGCGGCGCGCGAAACTATAGAAGACTTGTCCAGCAGTGGGCGGCCCATTGGCCAGCGGCTGGAGACCTCAATCGATGGGCTACGCACGTAGACGCGGCTGTGGATCTTGTCTCGGACCGGGGTTCGAATCCCCGCGCCTCCATCGTTGCCAACGGCCGGCTCGGCACTCGAGTCGGCCGTTGGCGTTTTCTGCGCGTAGCTTTGGCTGATGCCCCGGTCTCGCACACCTCCCGAGCGCGCGCCGTCTGCACCGCCGAGCGCGCATGATCCAGGCGCGGACGATGCGCGCGCGCGCGCATCGCAACTCGAAGCGCCCGGTCCCGATCCGCTGCGCACGCCTAACGGATCGCTCATCCGGTTCGGAACGGCATCGTGGACCGACCCGACCCTCGTCCGCTCGGGCGTGTTCTACCCGAGTCAGGCGACGTCGGCCGAGGCGCGGCTCAAGTACTACGCATCGCAGTTCTCGATGGTCGAGGTGGACTCGCCGTACTACGCGCTGCCGGCGCGGCAAACGGTCGAGGCCTGGGCGGACCGCACGCCCGAGATGTTTCGGTTCGACATCAAGGCGCACGCGCTCATGACGGGCCAGCCGTCGGAAGTCGCGCGCCTTCCGGCGGACGTTCGCGAGGCGCTGCCCGCTCCGCTCGCCGCCAAGTCGAGAATCTACGCGAAGGACCTGCCGCCCGAGCTGGCCGATGCCGTCTGGTCGACGTTCATCGACGCGCTCCAGCCCCTGCGTGAGACGGACAAGTTAGGCGCAGTGCTGATGCAGTACCCGCGCTGGTTTCTGCCGGGCCACGCGAGCCGCGACCAGATTCTGGATGCGCACCATCGCTTCGGCGACATGCCCTTCAGCGTCGAGCTGCGCAACGCGCTCTGGTTCAACGCGCGCAACGCCGAGCACACGCTGCGGTTCTTCGAGGAGCACGCCATCCCGTTCGTGATGGTCGACGAGCCGCAGGGGCTCCAGAGCAGCGTGCCGCCCGTCGTCGCGGTGACGTCGCCCCGACTGGCGGTGATCCGCTTTCACGGGCGTCGGGCCGAAACGTGGGAGCGCATGGGCGTCACGACGACGGAGAAGTTCCGCTATCTGTACGAGGCGAGCGAGCTCGAATCGTGGGCGCCACGCGTGAGCGAGGTCGCGGGGCGCGCGACCGAGGTGCACGTGGTGATGAACAACTGCTACGCGAACTACGGCACGACGAACGCGATCGAGCTGGCGTCCATGGTGCGGCGGATCTATCGCGCGGAGGACTAACTGGGCTGGCTGCTACGCTCAAGAGGAAAACGGATCAAAGCGAAAACAACGAATAAAATCGGATAAAGCCAAAAAAAAGTTGTCGTTGTATCCGTTCCATTCGTTGTTTTCGCTTTGATCCGTTCCCTCATGAGCGTAGCAGCCAGCCATCCCGTTAGGCGGATGCCAGCGCCGCCTGCGCCGCGGCAAGGCGCGCGATGGGGACGCGGAACGGCGAACACGACACGTAATTGAGCCCGGCCTCCTGGCAGAACCGGATCGACCTGGGCTCGCCGCCGTGCTCGCCGCAGATGCCGGTCTTGAGTCCCGGCTTGGCGCGACGCCCTTCGCTGACGGCGAATCGGATCAACTTCCCCACACCGACGGTGTCCAGCACCTGGAACGGGTCGTCGGGCAGGATGCCTTTGTCGACATAGAACGGGAGAAACCGGCCCGCGTCGTCGCGGCTCAAGCCGAACGTCGTTTGCGTGAGATCGTTGGTGCCGAACGAGAAGAAATCGGCTTTGGCGGCGATCTCGTCGGCGGTGAGCGCGGCGCGCGGCAGCTCGATCATCGTGCCGATGGTGTAGGGCACGTCTTCGCCCATCGCGCCCAAGACTTGCCGCGCGGCCTCCTCGAGAATGGCGCGCTGGTTCTCGAACTCCTTCACCGTCGAGACGAGCGGGATCATGATCTCGGGGTGGACGTCGATGCCGCGCCGCTTGCTGCGCACGGCGGCCTCGAAGATCGCGCGGCCCTGCATCTCCGTGATCTCGGGATACGTGATGCCTAACCGGCAGCCGCGATGGCCCAGCATGGGATTCACTTCGCGCAGCGCCTCGACGATGTGGCCGAGCTCCTCGCGGCGCATGCCTAACGTATGGGCGAGCCGCTTGGCGTCCTCGCCGCCGTGGGGCAGGAATTCGTGCAGCGGCGGATCCAGGAGCCGGATCGTGACCGGCAGGCCGGCCATCGCCTCGAAGATGCCGTCGAAGTCCTGTCGCTGCATCGGGAGCAGCTTGGCCAGCGCGCGGCGGCGGCCGCCCTCGTCGCGGGCGACGATCATCTCGCGCATGGCTACGATGCGGTCGCCCTCGAAGAACATGTGCTCGGTGCGGCAGAGCCCGATCCCTTCGGCGCCGAACCCGCGCGCGATCCGCGCATCCTGCGGCGTGTCGGCGTTGGCACGCACGCGCAGCGTGCGCATGTCGTCGGCCCAGCCTAACAGTCGGGCGAACGATTGGTACGTGGCCGACTCGGCCCCACGCATGCTGCCCGACAGCACGCGCACGACGTCGCTCGGAATCGTCGGCAGATCGCCCGCGAACACGCGGCCGCTCGCTCCGTCGAGCGTCACCCAGTCGCCCTCGTCCACCGTCTTGCCGTCCACGGTGAATCGCCGGTGCTCGAGGTCCACGTGAATGTCCTTGCACCCGACCACCGCGCACTTGCCCATGCCGCGCGCGACGACAGCCGCGTGGCTCGTCATGCCGCCGCGCGCCGTCAGGACCGCGCGCGCCGCCACGATGCCGTGGAAATCCTCCGGCGTGGTTTCTTCGCGCACGAGGATCACCCGCTCGCCCTGCGCGGCGCGCTGCTCGGCGACGTCGGGGTCGAACACCGCGCGTCCGCTCGCGGCGCCGGGGCTCGCGGGGAGTCCAACGGCGATCGGCTTCGAGTGGGCGGACGGATCGATGATCGGGTGCAGCAGTTGGTCGAGCTGCGTTGGATCGACGCGCTGCACGGCCTCTCGCTTCTGGATCAGCCCCTCGCTCACCATCTCGTCGGCGATGCGCACGGCGGCCGCGGCGGTGCGTTTGCCCGTGCGCGTCTGCAGCAAGTACAGCTTGCCGCGTTCGACGGTGAACTCGATGTCCTGCATGTCGTGGTAGTGCTGCTCGAGGCGCTGCTGCGTGGCCATGAGCTCCGTGTA
>DASYXE010000014.1:0-3919 GCA_035935375.1 Gemmatimonadaceae bacterium
GTTGTGCTCGGGCGCAAAGGAGAACGCATGCCATCCCGGACGGAGACCCGACGCCAGCAGCCGGTGCGTCGCTGGTCGGAGTTTCTCGCACAAGACGCGCGGCTGGCGTGGCGGTCGGCGCGCTCGAACCCGCTGTTCACGACCATCGTCGTGCTCACCATCGCGCTCGGGATCGGGGCGAACACCGCGATCTTCAGCGTGGTGGACGCCGTGCTGCTTCGGCCGCTGCCGTTCGCCGACGGCGGGCGCATCGTCTCCCTGTGGGATACGAACCCGGACAAGAGCGTGCCGCGGTTCGGCGTTTCCATGCCGGACTTTCGCGACTGGCGCGACCGCACGCATTCGTTCAACGCGATGGCGCTCTATGCCGGCGGTCTCACGAGCATCGCCGGCCGCGATGGTCCCGAGAGCGCGACGTCGCTCGTCGTGACGCCCAACTTCCTCGATGTGTTAGGCGTTCACCCGATGCTGGGCCGCTCGTTCGGTTCGGACGATGCGCGGGGCGAGACGAGTAACGCGGTCCTCATCAGTTACGGATTCTACCAGCGGCATTTCGGCGCCAAGCCATCGGCCCTGGGAAGCCAGCTCTCGATCAACGGCCGGCTGCGGACAGTGATCGGCGTCTTGCCGTCGGATGCCGAGTTGTTGGGCCCGGCGTTCCTCGGCGCGCCGCTCGACGTGGTGACGGTGGTCGAGTTCACGTCGTACCCCTCCGTGGAGCGGCACGCGCAGCACCTGTTCGGCGCGATCGCGCGGCTCAAGCCGGGCGTGACGCTGGACGCGGCGCGGGCCGACCTCGACGCCACCGAGGTGCAGGTCGCGCACGAGAATCCGGAGATCGCGGGCTGGACGGCGAGCGTGTTTCCCTTGAGCGAAGATCTTTCGTTAGGCACGCGCGGGCCGTTGCTCGTGTTGTTGGGCGCGGCGATGCTCGTGCTGCTCATCGCGTGCGCCAACGTGGCGAATCTCTTGCTCGTGCGGGGCGCGGCCCGCAGCCGCGAGATCGCGGTACGTCAAGCGTTGGGCGCGTCGCGCGGGCGGCTGGTGGCGCAGTTGGTGGTGGAAAGCGTCCTGCTCGCGTTCGCCGGCGCGGCGATCGGCGTCGCGCTGGCGGGCTTGGCGCTGCGCGTGCTGGGCGGTGCGATCCCCGCCGGCGTGATCCCGCGCGCTGGCGGCTTCGGGCTCGACGTCTCCGTGATCGCGTTCGCCCTGGGGCTCAGCCTGTGCTCGGCGGTGCTGTTCGGGTTGTGGCCGGCCGTGCGGGCCAGCCTGCCGTCGTTAGGCCAGTCGCTGCGCGACGGCAGCCGCGGCAACACGGGCGACGGCCGCGCACACCGCACGCGGCGCCTCCTGGTGATCGGCGAATTGTCGCTCACCGTCGTGCTGGCGGTGTGCGCCGTGCTCGTCGCGCAGAGCCTCGCCCGCATGATGCGCGTCGACCCGGGCTTCCGGCCCGAGCACACGATCACCGCGCAGGTCACGCTCGGAACGGGCTACCCGGATTCGACGGGCATCGCGTTCTACCGGTCGTTGCTCAACGATCTCTCGGCGCGGCCCGACATCGTTGCCGCGGGTGCCACCGACACGCCGCCCCTCGTCGGCGGCGGCGTCTTCACCTCGATCCGCCTGGTGGGCCAGCCGCCGCGCCCGCCTAACGATCCGCTCATGAGCACCATCCGCTTCGTCACGCCGGGATTCTTCCGGGCGATGGGCATGCGCACGATCGGCGGCCACGACGTCGCGTGGGACGAAGCCGCCCCGACCATCGTGCTCAGCCAGACGGCCGCGCGCACGTTCTGGCCGAATGCGAGCGTGATCGACCAGCAGATCGCGTTCAACACGCAACCGACGGGCTACCAGATCGTGGGCGAGGTGAACGACGCCGCGCAAACGAGCCTGGTGTCGCCGCCGGCGCCGGTCGTCTATGTGTCGATGCGGCGGTCCGTGC
Source organism: Gemmatimonadaceae bacterium (assembly GCA_035935375.1). Lineage (GTDB taxonomy): Bacteria > Gemmatimonadota > Gemmatimonadetes > Gemmatimonadales > Gemmatimonadaceae > JADGGM01. The sequence continues at coordinate 1,949 of DASYXE010000014.1, forward strand.
GCCTGCTGCGCACCATGACGCTCGTGGTCCGCGGCCGCGGCGACGCCGCGTCGCTGACGCCGATCGTCCGCGAGGCCGTGCACAGCATCGATCCAAGCCTGCCGATCTACAACGTGCAGACCCTGCAGTCCATCGTCGATCAGTCCGTGGCGCAGCCCAAGCTGAATGGCACGCTCATGGGCGTGTTCGCCGCCGCGGCCCTCCTGCTGGCTGCGTTAGGCCTGTACGGCGTGGTGTCGTACTCGGTCACGCAGCGCCGCCAGGAGCTCGGGCTCCGCGTCGCACTCGGCGCCCAACCCGGCGCGGTGCTGCGCCTCGTGCTGGGCGAAGGCATTGCGCTCGCGGCCGTCGGCATCGCCATCGGGGCCGTCGGCGCGCTGTTCGGCGCGCGGCTCATCCGCTCGTGGCTCTTCGGGATCGGGCCCGCGGACCCGGCGTCGTTCCTCCTCGTGGCCCTGGTGCTGGCGGCGGTCGCGCTCGCGGCCAGCTACCTGCCCGCTCGTCGCGCCGCGCGCGTGAGCCCGCTCGTCGCCATGCGCGGCGACTGATGCCCGCCGAGCGCGCCTAACCGAAGGCCGAGTCGCCGCTGGGATGGTCTGCCCACCAGCGAAACGCAGCCGGAATCCCGTCGCCGGGCGCGACGGACGGCTGCCAGCCGAGCTCGCGCCGCGCGCGCGCTTCGCGAAACGGGTTGTCGTTCGTGAGCAGGTCGAACGTGCCGCCGCTCCGCCGCGACACACCGCGCCGCCCGGCGGCCAGCAACGCCACCTCGAGCACGTGAAACATCGCGCGCCCAACGGCGCGCGGAATGCGCGGCGTGAACACGCGCCGGCCGAGTCCCTGCGACGCCAGCCGCACGAGATCGGCGACCGTGATCGGAAAGTCCGCCGTCAGGTTGTAGACGCGTCCTTGCGCGCCTGACGTCGTCGCGGCCAGGACGGCACCCTCGGCCACGTTCCGCGCGTGCACGAGCGGCAACGTGGTCGTGCCGCCGCCGATGAGCGGGAAAACCCCGCGCGACAACACGGCACCCACACGCGGCACGAAGTGCCTGTCGCGTTCGCCGTACATGGGAGGTGGCCGAACCACGGCGCACTGCACCATACCGCGCTCGTGCGCGGCCAACACCAGTCGCTCGGCTTCCTGCTTCGATCGGCCGTATGCGTCGTGCGCGGGCAATGCGGGCAGCGGCGTCGATTCGTCCACCGGCGCCATCTCGTAGCGTTGGGCACCGTACACCGCCGTACTGCTCACATGGAGCAGGCGCGCACCCACAGCGGCGCATGCGTCGATCACGCGCTGCGTGCCGAAGACGTTCGCGTCGCGGAATGGCGTCCACGCCGTGTCCGGCCCCACACGTGCCGCCGCATGAAACACCACGTCGCAACCCGTCGACGCCTCGCGGAGGGCGCCGGGATCGCGGACATCGCCGGCCACCAGCTCCGCGCCTAACGGCTCGAGCCAGGCCGCGCGGTTCGCGTCGCGCACCAGAGCCCGAACGCCGCATCGGTCGGCGGCGAGGCACTGCACGAGATACGAGCCAAGCATGCCGCTCGCGCCGGTCACCAGGGCGCGCCGCAGCGGGAACCCGTCCGACACCGGTGATGTGATGCGTGCCTTCGCTGTGCGGTAACGAGCGAAAATACATGCGCGCCGGACGCGCGATCGGTCAAGCGCGGCGCGCCGACCCGGGACGCGACCCGGCCGCGCGGTCGTCGCGCGCAGAGGGCGTCAGCGTCGCCACGTACGCCACGTGTGCGGCCTCAATGGTGGCCAGGTTCACCCGCGATCGCCGGTGATGCCGCACGCCGTACAACACCGCCGGCACCCCGAGCGGAGCCAGCACCAGGGTGCAGCACACAAGGGTGCCCGCGACGATCATCAACAGGCACACGATCCGATGCCGCTGAAACGGAGCCGCCAGTTCCTCCCTGGCGGCGTACAACACGTCCGGATCGGTCGAGCCCGTTG
>DASYXE010000015.1:0-6324 GCA_035935375.1 Gemmatimonadaceae bacterium
TCACCATCGGCGATATGTGCTACTGGGACGACAACGGTGACGCGCCCCTGCCGCCGGAACGTCCACGCATCGCGCGCGCCCGCGACCACTTGCGCTCGTCGCTCGATTCGTTAGGCGCGATCGACTCCGCCAACGACTACATCGTCGGTCAACGCGTGCGCTATGCGGTGGAAGCCGGCGACGCGGCCGGCGCCATTGCCATCGTCGCCCATTGCGCCGCGACGCCGTGGTGGTGCGCGGCGCTCCGTGGCTTCGCGTATCATCGCGCGGGCGTCGAAGCGGCGAGTGCTGCCGCATTCGACAGCGCACTCTCCGCGATGCCGGACTCCCTGCGCTGCAAATGGCTCGATGTGCGGCCGTGGATCCCGTCCGGCACGCGGGCCGACTCGAGCGACGACGCGAGCGACTGCGCGGCCCGCGCCGAGATGAGCCGGCGCGTCTTCTGGCTCTCGGCGCCGCTGCTCACCTGGCGCCGCGACGCCGTGCGCGACGAGCTCTTCTCGCGACGCACCCAGATCATGCTGCTCTCGGGCACGGCCAACCCGCAGTTCACGTTCTGGCGCTGGGACAGCGAGGCGTTGTCGCTGCGATACGGGTGGCCCGATCAGTGGGCGCGGGAAGACAATCCGATCGGGTCCATCGACTACTCGACCGTGCGCGTGGTGGGAGACGAACCACGGCCCAGCTTCAGCGTGGTGCCCAGTCAGCGCGCGCTCGAGTCGCCGTTCACGTCACGGCCCGGCGATTGGCATCTGATCGAGAATCGATCGGCGCTCATGCGCTATGCGCCGCGCTGGCTGCGCAGCATCGACACGCTGCCGGTGCAGATCGCGCGGTTTCGTCACGGTGACAGCATGGTGGTGGTGGCGGCGTTCGACGCCCAGACGCTCATCGACAGCGGCAGCACCGCGATGATCGCCGCCGCATCGCTCTCGACCGGACTCGCCGCCGAAAGTACGCTGGCCATCGGCCTAACGATGCGCGCGCCGGTCGGCGCCATCGTCCTTGTGGCGCCGGCGCATCCATCGCTCGGCGCGGTGGAAGTGTTCGATTCGGTGGGCGGCCGTGCCGCGCGATGGCGCGCGGGCATCGCGCCGCTGCCCGAATCGGCCGCGATCTCCGACTTGGTGGTGGGGCGCGCCGGATCCGCGTTCGATGCGCGCACGCCCGAGGATGCCGCGCGGGTCGCGATCCCGACGCTGCGCGTCAACGTCGGCGATACCCTCGCCCTCTACTGGGAAACGTACGTGCGTCCGCCGCCCGCCACGCCCGTGCGCACCACGGTTCGCCTAACGCGCGCCGCCGGGTTCTTCGGCCGAGTGTTTGGGCACAAGCACATGGGTCCGGCGCTGTCCTGGGAGGACGCCTATCCAGATCCTTCGCCGGGCCGCTCCATCCGGTTTGGGTTGGCGGGCGTGCCGCCCGGGCGGTACCACCTCGAGGTCACGGTGCAGACAGGGCAGGCCCACGGAACGGCTACCCGCGAGATCGACGTCGTCGACTGACGAGCTCTTCGCACCGGCACGCACTCTGCGATAGGTCTCACGCCGGCCGCATCGCGATGGAACGAGATGTGGCGGCTGTTTCCACATTCCGGAGCCGGGCTCATGCACAAGCACGTCAGGAGTGTCGCACGCGGCGTCGTGGCCGCGTGCACGGCGTTGGGCGTCGTCGCCTGCGGAAGCAACAGTCCGACGGGCGGCGGGCCACACGCCGCGACGGTCACCGTTAGTCCACCGACGACTTCGCTCGTCGCCGGCGACTCCGTGGCGCTGACCGCCACGGTGAAAGACGGGCAGGGCAACCCGATCAGCAATCCCACGATTACGTGGTCGGCGAGCGACACGAACGCGGTGAGCGTGAGCGCGAGCGGCGTCGTGAACACGCTGCTCGCCGCCACCGACACGATCACCGCCACCAGCGGCGGCGTGTCGGGCACGGCAGTCGTCACCGTGCAGGCACCCGCGCCGATCCAGATGAACGAGGGCGGTCTGGTCGGCACGATCACGTACCCCAACGGCAGCACGGCCAACGGCGGCCAGGGCAATCCGGTCGACACGATTCCGTGCGGCACCGGCGCCGACGCCGAGCACTACCACGCGCACGTGAGCCTGTTCGTCAACGGCCGGCAACAGGCGATACCGTTAGGCATCGGCATCCACAACGCGGTGGTCGTGGGCGACAGCCTCGCCATCGCCGGCACCTGCTTCTACTGGCTGCACGCGCACGACCGGACGGGCATCATCCACGTCGAGCCGTCGGTGACGGGCCACTCGTTCACGTTAGGCGAGTACTTCGACGTCTGGGGCCAGCCGCTCACGTCGAGCAACGTGGCGGGCAATCAGGGCGGCGTCACCGTGTACGTCGATGGCGCGCGCTACGTCGGCGACCCGCGCGCCATCGTGCTGGCGGCCCACCAGCAGATCACGCTGGAGGTGGGCACGCGGGTCGCGCCGCCCGTCTACGCGTTCCCGCCGGATTATTGATCGCGGTCAGCGCCTGGCGGCGCGCGTCTCGCCCGTGTCCAGCGTCGGGTCGCTCATCGGACGTGTGGTCCGGCGCGTGCCGTCCAGCAGCTGCACCGTGATCGCTTCCGTTGGGCAGTGCTGCACGAAGTCGCCGTCGGCCGGCGACCATTGCAAGGGCGTCGCCGTCACGATCGCCTTGCCCTGCGCGTCGAGCGCCATCACGCGCGGCGCCAGCGCGACGCACGTCCCGCACCCGATGCACCGGTCGCGGTCGACGCGCACCGACACCATGCTCCGCGGGTACACGCCCGTGCCGTCGCAGAGCGCGTCGCCGCAGCGGTCTAACGCCGTGCGCGCCGCGTCGTAGCCGGCGTTCACGATTTCCTGCGCGTGGGTGAAGCTGAACCAGTGGTGGCGTCCCACATCGGGACGCACGAGCAGCATCGGCGGACCGCTCCACTCGGCTAACGGACGCGCCTGCAGCGCGTGCATCATGAGCGTCGCCGCGCGCATGTAGATCGCCGCGAACCCCTGCGAGCTGATGTCCCGCGGCCGCTCCACCTCGAAACTGCCCACGTCGACCGCGATCACCGCATCGGCGCCGAGGGCCGCGATCGAGATGGGCAGGTTGTCGATCGTGCCGCCGTCGATGCAGCTGCGCGTGCCCACATAGCCCGGAGGAAAGAAGCCGGGCAGGGCGCACGACGCGTACACGGCGTCGACCACCGGCACGTCGCGGAGTCCCGGAAGCCCCCACACGAGGCGCGTCCCGCGCTCGACGTCGACCGTGTTCACGAGCACCGGCGTCGGCAAGTCGTCGAACGTGCCCGCGGGCGAGACGGCCGCGCACAGGTCGCGGAGCGGCTCCTCGAGGTAGAGCGACGGGCTGCGCATGCGCTCGAACAGCATGCCCACGTGATTGATGCGGAACAGGTCGCGACGCCGCAGCGACACCGCGCGCGCTTCCATCTCGCTCACGCTCATGCCGCCCGCGTAAGCGGCGCCGATGAGCGCGCCGATGCTCGTCCCGGCGATCACGCTGGGTCGGATGCCCCGCTCCTCGAGGGCGCGCATCACGCCGATGTGGGCGAATCCCTTCAAACCGCCGCCGCCTAACACGAGGGCGGTGCGGGCGGGCACGTTCGACATGCCGACGAAGCTCCTTCCGGTCGAGGCCTTGGTGCGGTGCGCGGGCGAGCCGCGTCCCCGTGCGAGAGACGACTCGCTGCCCCGACGCGTTGCCGGCCGTCGCCTTGGGCCCGCCCGTCCTCGCACGCTCACGGCGTCCTGCCGACGAGAAATGTACCCGTTGGACGGCGATGGTTCCCGTTGCGCCGCGTGCCGGCGCGTGTCCTCGATGGCGCCCTGCGCGCCCGAGGCCGACAGCCCCGGGCGCGACATTAGAAGCGGACCGAGTACCCGATGTCCGTGGGCTCGCCGCTGTGCGGTCGGCCCAACTGCAGATAGAGACCGTAGAGCAGCACCGCGCCCCCGCCGATCATGATGATCGTCCCCGGCGTATCGCCGATGATGGCGCCCGTGATGAGCGCGGCGCCGCCCAACACCATCAGCTTCTCGCCGTTGGTGAGGGCAAAGTCTGAGCGGTTGGTCGACGGTGTCGCGGCGGGTTGTTCGGCCAGGCGCGGTGCGAGCGACGCCGCGGCTGCCGTCGGGCCGGCGGCCGCCGGGACATCGGTGACGGCCTGCGCGCCTAACGGAGAGGCGCCCGCGAGCACCGCGGCCGCGGCCGCGACGGAAAGCATCCGGAACATGGCACGTATCCTCGTGACGGGTACGCTTCGCGCCGCCCTCGACGCGAAGCCGGTGACTCGCGGCGCGCGTGCGCGCCGTGCCCCTCGCCAACGCAAGGCACGCGCCGCGACCCTCGCGAGCCGCGTACACGACCGGTCGCGAGCGGCGACCCCGTCGAACGCGTGCGCAAGCGGGTGATGCGGCGTACATTCACACCGCCCATGACGACACCCCAGCCCGCCGGCGAGCCCACCCTCGTCCGCGCCATCGGCGTGAGCGGCCTTGCCGCGACCACCTTCAACATCATGATCGGCGGCGGCATTTTCGTGCTGCCGGCCGTCGCCGCCGGGGCGTTGGGCGCACGGGCGCCCGTCGCGTACGTGATTTGTGCGCTCGCGATGAGTCTCGTCCTCATCTGCTTCGCCGAATCCGGCAGCCGCGTGTCGCTCACCGGCGGTCCCTACGCATACGTGACGCTGGCGCTCGGACCGTTCGCCGGATTTCTGAGCGGCGTGTTGTTATGGGTGGTGGCCGTGTTCGCCGCGTCGGCGGTGCTGAGCGCGCTCGCCGGATCCGCGGCGGTGCTCTGGCCCGCACTCGCCCAACCAGTGGTGCGCGCGCTGCTCATCGTGGCGGTGCTCGTCGTCATCACCACGGTGAACGTTCGAGGCGTGCGCGGCGGAGCGCGTCTGGTGGAGCTGCTGGCTCTGATCAAGCTGCTCCCGCTGTTCCTGTTCGTCATCGCGGGTGCGCTCGCGACGCGTGCGAGCGTGGCGCCGGGCGCTGCGTCCGCGACCGGTGATCTCGGGCGCACCGTGGTCATCCTGATCTTCGCCTACGCCGGGTCGGAGAGCGCGCTAGTGCCGAGCGGCGAAGTGCGCGATCCGGCCCGCACGGTGCCGCGTGCGCTCGCGCTCGCGATGATCACGGTGATGCTGTTGTACATCGCGGTGCAGGTGGTTGCCCAACGCGTGCTCGGCGTGGGGGCGCTCGCGGCGGCCAAGGCGGCGCCCCTGTCCGCCGCCGCCGCGCAGATCGCTGGTCCGTTAGGCGCCGGGATCATCGCGATCGCCGCCGTCGTCTCCATGTTCGGCAACGTGAGCGGCATGACGCTCGCCACGCCCCGCGCGCTGTACGCGCTCGGCCGCGACGGATTCGTGCCGATCGTCGGCCAAGACCTCGCCCGCGTGCACGAGAGGTATCGGACGCCGCACGTCGCCATCATCGTGCAGAGCACGATCCTCGGCATTCTGGCCGTGAGCAGCGGGTTCGTGGCGCTCGCCGTGCTGGCGAACGTGTCGGTGCTCACGCTGTACCTCGTCTGCTGCGTGGCCACGATTCAGCTGCGCCGCCGCGATGTGCGGCAAGCGGGCACGCCATTCCAGTTGCCGGGCGGCGCGATCGTGCCGTATCTCGCGATCGTCGTCCTCGCGTGGATGCTCTGGCACGCGAAGCTGATCGAGATGCTCGTGGTGCTCGGGCTGCTGGTCGTGGCCGCCCTGATGTTCCTGTTCACGGGCGAGAGCCGTCGCGCCGGACGCCCCGTCGTCACGCCATGACCGACGCCTTGCTCGCCTACCGCTCGGAATTCCCGATCGTGAATCGGGTGACCTACCTCGTCTCGAATTCCCTTGGCGCGATGCCGCGCGCGGTTCCGGAGCGGCTCGCCGAATACGCCGAGGCGTGGGACCAGCGCGGCGTGCGCGCCTGGGCCGAGGGTTGGTGGAGCATGCCGCTCACCGTGGGCGACGAGATCGCGCCGTTGTTCGGCGCGGGTCCCGGCGAAGTAGCGATGTTCCCGAACGTCACCCTCGCGCAGGCGGCGGTGTTGTCCGCGCTCGACTACACCCCGCCGCGCGACACGATCGTGATGACCGGGCTCGACTTTCCCTCCGTCCGCTACGTGTACGACCACCTCGCGGCGCGGTTAGGCGCGCGCATCGTGTCCGTGCCGAGCGACGATGGCATCGGGATCGACACCGCGCGCGTCGTCGAGGCGATCGACGAGCGCACGCGCATCGTCGCCGTGTCGCACGTGCTGTTCCGCTCGGCGTACATCATGGATGCCGACGCGATCTGCCGGCGCGCGCACGACGCGGGCGCG
>DASYXE010000016.1:0-10448 GCA_035935375.1 Gemmatimonadaceae bacterium
GTGCCCGCGACGCCCCGAGCACGCCGAGATGCCGAGCGCGCCGACGAGCGCGCCGAGCGCGATGACGCGAAGGCTCTGCTTAACGCACAAGCATCGCGCCATGCGTCACAACGCCTTGAGCGCCGCTTGCGCCAGCGTGGCGTTCAGGATGCGCACACCGAACTGCACGCTCCCCTTGCGAACCATGAGTTGCGGGCTGTCGCTGCCGTACAGGATATAGTTGTGCGCCGAGTCGCCGGCCCACATGAAGAGGAAGGACGGCCGCGGCGCCGGGCGCCAGGCGAGCGCCGCGATCGATACGGCGAGAACGGGTGCCCAACGAATCGAGCGCGCGAGAGCGCTCGTGGCCTGCTTGCGTGTCGTCATGGGATGGAGGCGGAGGGACGACTGCGTCGGTCACTCACCAGCACCCTGCTGCATCGCCACAGAGGTAGCCGGAATTGGTTCCGGCGGCAAGGCGTCCGGCACGCACCCGCGTCCTGCGCGGCGCCAGCTCCCCGCTGGCGCAAACCACTCGAAAACGCACGCCACAGCGCACCGCGAACGCCATCAATCGCGCTTCGCCTCGGTCTCGGCCAACCGCGCCAGCCTTCGCCTAACGTCGGCCACCTGCGGCTGCAGCTCGGGGTCCGCGTTCTTCCACAGCTGGACGAACGCGGCGTAGTGTATCGCGGCCTTCGCCCGATCGCCCTTCGTCTCGTACAGCTCGCCCAACCGTTTGTGGATGCCGGCCAGCACCAGCGCGTCGCCGAAGCTGATCTCGGCGTTCTCTCCGCCGGTGAGCTTGAGCCAGTAGGGCATCGCGAGGTACGCCTCGAATTCCGCGATGGTCGAATCGGCCTGTCCTGCGACGTCGAATGCGTGGCCCAACGCAAAGTGGACGCACGGCGCGCACTCGCGCGACGGGAGTCCGTCGTACGCCACATCGCCGCGGCGAAAGGCGTCGATCGCCGTTTTCGCGTCGCCGCGCGCCAACGCAATGGCGCCGAGCGTGGCGTCGAGCGCGGGCGCCTGCAGTCGGAGCCGACTGGTGTCGGTCACCTCGCGGCGATACTGCGCGATGATGGACGACGCCTTGTCCGGATCGCCGGCCACCGCGTACGCGGTGGCGACATCGAAGTACGGGCGGTCGGCCACCGGAAGGCGCTGCAAGGGCACGTCCACCAGCGCCGCGTCGAGCGCGCGCACTGCGTTAGGCGAAGGTCCGTGGAACCACGCATCCACCGTCGCCCGGAAAATGGCGTCGCCGAGGCGTCGCCCGTCCGACGACGGCAAGAGGGCCGATAACTCGCGCCCCGACCGATCGGCATCGCCGAGCCGGCCGTGGAGCAGCGCCAGTGCGGTCTGGCCGCCGAGACCCCACTCCCGAAACGACGGGTCGCTGTTCCGCGCAAAGCTGTCCACCACCTGCCGGAGGCCGGCCGTGTCGCCCGACGCGTACCGCACGAAGATCTCGTGAAACCACGCGCCGTGCGCGGTGGGCGTGCGCCGCTGCCACGCCCGGAGCATCTTCGCGGCCGAATCGGCGTGCCCCTGGTCGAGCGCCATCTCCACTGCGTTGCCGACGGCGATTCCGGCCTGCGTATCGGCGTGAAACGCGAGCATGTTCATCGATTCCGCCCGCGCATACGCGCGTTCGGTGCGCAGCACCTCACCCGCGTTCACGGGCGCCACGGCCGAATCGCCGCGCTCGATCAACGCCAGGTATGCGGCGATCGCGCGCGTGCGATCTTCATGCGCACCCTGAAAAAAGTAGAACGCTTCGGTTTGGAGCCGCTCCATTTCGGGCAGGCGCTCCCGCAACCGATACGCGTGCTCGATGGCCGAATCCGCCTCGGCGCGCGAGCCATTCGCGTTGGCGATGACCGCCGCGAGCAGGCGCCACGCCGAGGCGAAGTTCGAGTCGACGGCCACCGCTTGACGCGCGAACTGGACCGCGGCCTGCGGATTCTCATCGATCCCGTTCACCCGCGTGGCTTGGCTGAACAAGCGCAGCGCCTCGAGCGAGGACGTCGTCGCCTGCGCAAGCGGCGGACTTCCCTGTACGCTGCGCAGCGACTCGCCGATCTTCGCGCGCAGGTTGCGCGCCAACTGGTCGGACGCGTCGATCAGCCCGCGCGGGCCGTCGCCTGTCTCCCGAAACGAGGCGAGCGCGACCCCCGAGTCGGCGCTGACTAACCGAAGCGTGACGATGTATCCCGAGCCGACGCCCGTCACCTGGCCGTCCACCACCGCCTTCACGCCGGTGCGTTGCGCCATCTCGCGCGCCGTCGCCAGATCGAGGCGCGCCGTGGCCGGACGCTCCATGCGCCGCAGCGCCGCCGCGATCTCGGGCGGCGACACGAGGGCGATGACTTGCGATTGCGACAGTGCGGCGCGCACGGCGTCGCTCACGACGGCGCCCAACGCGGTGTCGGTGTGCTGAACCGCGAAGTCGGCGATGATCACCGGCTCGCGCGTCGTAAAGGTGCCGCGTGCCAGCAGCGAGCCGGCCGGTCCGATGCCTAACGCGCGGAGCACCATGAACGCGCCGACGAGGAGCACGAACGCGCCGACCGCGTACGCTCCGCCGAGCGTCGCCCGGCGCCACGAGAGATGCGGGCTCGCCTTGAGCGCCAGATTTGCCATCGTCCCGTGCGTGGGCAGGCTCGGCGTCCCGCCCGGCGTGAACGTCGGCGACGTCGTCGCCACGCGGCGCGCCACGAATTGCGCGTAGCCCGTGAACAGAATCACGGGCAGCCCGAGCGCCATCACGATGAGCGAGCCCGGGAACACCCAGTCCGGCAACCCGATGCCGACGATGGCCGCCTTCGCCAACACGGCCACGGCGACGAACGCGACGGCGTACACCATGAGCGCCCGGCGCACCATCGCGCGCCCGCCGATGAGAATGCCGGGCAGCGCCGCCTGGCGAGACGAATCGCCGGTCGAGATCGCATCGAGCGTCGCGAGGATTTCGTCGGCCGAGTGCGGACGCGCACCGGGCTCTTTCTCGAGGCATTGCGACACGAGGCGCGCGAGCTCCGGCGGCGTGTCGGGACGCTCGTCCGTCACCGGCTTCGGCGTCTCGCTCATGTGCGCGGCCAGCAGCCGCTGGGGTGTCTTCGCCTCGAACGGCGGGTGGCCCGTGAGCAGCTCGTACGCCATGCAGCCGAACGCATAGAAGTCGGCGCGGTGATCGGTGTTGGGATCGCCGGCCGCCTGCTCCGGCGCCATGTACGCCGGGGTGCCGAGCGCTGTGCCTAACTGAGTTAGGGTAACATCGCGGGGACCGGTGGCCGACGCGGCGATGGCCTTCGCGATGCCGAAATCCGTGACCATCGCGGCGCCACGGGAGAGCAGCACGTTGTCGGGTTTGATGTCGCGGTGCACCACGCCCCGCTCGTGCGCGTACGCGAGCGCGCGCGCCACGTCGCGCAGGATCGACGTCGCTTCGGCGATGGACAAGGGACCCAGCGCCAGCCGCGCGCGCAAGCTCTGTCCTTCCACGTACGGCATCGTGAAGTAGGGCGCGCCCGCGCTGTCGCCCGCGCTCAACACCGGAACGATGTTCGCCTGCTGCAGGGACGCGGCCACCAGGATCTCGCGCTCGAATCGATCCGCGCTCAAGCCCTGCATGAGCTCCGGCGCGAGGACTTTGACCACCACCTTGCGGTTGAGTCGCACCTCATTGGCGACGAACACGCGCGACATCCCGCCGCCGCCGAGCTCGCGCTCGAGGGTGTACGTCGTGCGAAGCGTGTCTTGGAGTTGGTCCCGCAGGTCCATCGTCGGGGTCGCGGCGCGCGCGGAAGGTCGCGAAAAAAGTACGGTCCCGCGACCAACGTCGCCAGCGACCAGGCTCGTGGAACCGCTACTTGCCGCCCGGCCTTGGGAAGTACTCGACGTCCGGGAGCCCCTCGAAGTCGTCGTCCTGCGTCCAGACGACAGCGCCGGCCGCCTGTGCGGTGGCGTACACGATGCGGTCAGCCAGCGGCAACTTATGGGCGACGCCTGCCGACGCCGCCGCTATGGCGAGCGTTGCGTCGAGATCGAAAACGGTCCCGTGCTGCATGAGGGCGACGGCCTGGAGGGCATCGCCTTCGCCCCGCTGCCTCAGCACGACCTTGAAGACCTCGAGTAGACACACGGCGGGAACGATCAGGCGATCGACCGCCTCGATCGCGGCAGCGAAATGGGCGGCGCCGGATTCGTCCGCAAAGTAGGCGAGCCAGGCCGATGAGTCGACCACGTTGGGCGTGGTCCGCTTGGCGAGCGCAATCACACGCGGTCGCGGTCGCGCCGCACCGCGGTATCGATCCCGCGCAGAAATCCGCGCATGCGCTTGAGCGGGCGCACCGGGATGAACTCGATCCGGTTGTCATAGGCGAGCGCGCGGACGTGCTGGCCAGGCTCGAGACCGAGGCGTTCCCGGATCTGGCGAGGAATGACCACCTGAAACTTGGGCGAGATCGTGACAGTGTCCACCGGAATCCCTATCGATAGAGATATCGTATTACGATACGTCAATCTATCGACGATTCGACATACTTACAAGGAACGGCCGCCTTTCCGCATCCGCGTCCGCACACCATGACGGTGTTGTCCGTTCGTGTCCGGTCTTGCCCGCTCTCGCAGACATGCTGCACCTCCTCGGGCCGCGCGCCGACGACTTCAAGTCGTAAATCGATCGTCGCGACGGTCACCGGGAGGTCTCCTGGTGCGTGCCGAGGACGTCGTAGTGGCTGACGTACGGCTCGCGCTCGAGCAGATACTCGTCGTCTTCCGGGTAGTAGCGCGCCCGCTCGTAGTCCGCTCCGGCAAACGCACGGATCGCGTCGAGCGAGTCCCAGAACGTGAGTAAGAGAAAGTGCGTCACGTCGCCATCGTTGCGGCGCAGCACGTAGACGCCGCGGTTGCCCGGTGTCTTGACGTAGTCGGACAAACCGGTGCGCTGGAGATACGCGTAGTACGCGTCGGCCTTCTTGGCCGGCACGCGGCCGTGCCAGGTGCGTCCAATCATGATCACCGTCCTGTGGATCGTTAGGCAGCGAGCGGCGTGGTCAGAGATCCCGCGCCATGCGTACGAGCGGGACAACCACGCCGCCCGGCAGCGTGGCCTCGATGCGCTCAACCGCGGCAAAGCCGAGGACGTGGTAGAGCGGTTCTCCGGGAAGGGTCGCCATGAGCTCGAGGCGGCGGAAGCCCACCGCGCGCGCGGCATCGGCGCAGGCGACAAACAGTCGTCGCGCCAATCCGCGTCGAGCGAACGCGGGGTGCACGAAAAACGCGCGGATTTTCGCCGGTTCGGTGTCAGGATCGAGTCGGGCATCCTCCGTTGCGTGCGACGCCATCTGGTCGCCGCCGTACAGGGCGCGCCGCGCGCTCCACCCGCCGGCCGCCGCGGGCGCACCGTCGGGCGCCTCGATCACGTAGTAGGTGCCATCGGCGATGAGATGTGTGTCCACGCCGAAGACGTGCGTCACCAGCGCCTCCACCTGCGCCGGCGAATAGTATCCCGAGCTCAAGCCCCGGGCGGACTCGGCGATCATGGCATTGAGCGCCGGGACGTCGGCCATCGTCGCGACGCGGATCGCCGCGACCCTTTCGTCCGTTAGGCGGGTCTGCGACACGCGCCTTCCTGGCTCTCGGCTCGAGATGGCCTCGCCGTCTGGGGGCGAACCGTAGGGTGGCTGCTTGTCAGCGCCGTGCATGTGGTGAAAGTTATGCGGCGCGTCCAACCACTCGTAGCCATGACCGACTCCAAGATCACCCGCCGCGACGCCCTGCTCACAGGGGCGGCATCCCTGGTCGGCCTCACCGGCCTCCGGGCGTCCCTCGACGCGCTGCAGGGAGCGAGCGACGGCGCCGCTGAAACCGCCGTCTTTCGACACGCACTGGCCGACTATCCCACCGCGTACGCACCGCCGATGGCCGTCGGCGGCCGTGAGCGTGTGCGCTTCGACACCGACTGGCGCTTTCACCTGGGCCATGCCACCGACGCCGCGCGCGACTTCGGGTACGGCGCCGACGAAGAGTTTGCCAAATCCGGGGAGCTGTTCGCCCCGGTGTCGCACACCGACTTCGATGTTTCGGGGTGGCGCCGACTCGACCTGCCCCACGACTGGGCCGTCGAGCTACCGTTCGTAAACGATCGCGGCCTAACGAGCTACGGATTCAAGCCGCTCGGCCGGTCGCATCCCGAGACGAGCATTGGGTGGTATCGCAAATCGTTCGCCGTTCCGGCCGACGACCTGGGGCGCCGCATCTCGCTCGAGTTCGATGGCGTGTTTCGCGATTGCATGGTGGCGCTCAACGGTCACCTCGTCGCGCACAATTTGAGCGGGTACGCGCCCTTCGCCGTAGACATCACACCGGGGTTGCACTACGGCGGCGACAACGTGCTCGTCGCGCGCGTGGATGCGACCGAGCACGAAGGATGGTTCTACGAGGGCGCGGGCATCTACCGGCACGTGTGGCTCGTGAAGACCGCGCCGCTGCACGTGGCGCGGTGGGGCACATTCGTTCGCACGACGGTGGACGACGCGGCGCGCGCGGCCACGGCGCATGTGACGACACGCGTCGAAAACGACAGCGATGCGCCAACGCGGTGCAGCGTCGACCTCCAGCTGATCGATGCAGGCGGGCGCGTCGTGCAGAGCGCGCGATCCTCGCCCGTCGTCGTTCCACTCGCGGGCTCGGCCGAGGTCGATCTGGAGCTCCGGATCGCATCGCCATCGTTGTGGTCGCTCGATGCGCCGCATCTCTACACGCTGGTCACGCGGGTGCTGGCGGATGCGAACGCCGAGGTGGACCGCACCGAGACGTCGTTAGGCATTCGCACCGTGCGGCTCGACGCCGACCGCGGCCTGCTCCTGAACGGCGAGCACGTGGAGATCCGCGGCACGTGCAATCACCAGGACCACGCGGGTGTCGGCTCCGCACTGCCCGACCGCTTGCACGCCTACCGGATCGAGCGCCTCAAGGCGATGGGGGCGAATGCGTACCGCACGTCGCACAATCCGCCCGCTCCGGAGCTGCTCGATGCCTGCGACCGCCTCGGCATGCTGGTGCTCGACGAGGCGCGCATGTTCGGCGCCGACCCGGAGGCGTTGAGCCAGTTGACGCGCATGGTGCGCCGCGACCGCAATCATCCGTGTGTGTTCGCCTGGTCCATCGCGAACGAAGAGTTCATCGAGCAGGGCTCGGACCGCGGCGCCCGCATGGCCGCGGCGATGAAGGCGTCCGTTAGGCAGCTGGACCCGACTCGCCCCGTGACCGCGGCGATGAACGATGACTGGGGCAAGGGCATCTCGACGGTCGTGGACGTGCAAGGATTCAACTACCACATCGGCAGCCCGATGGACGACTTCCGCCGGCGCTTTCCGCACACGCCGGCCATGGGCACCGAGGTCGCGAGCACGGTGTCGACCCGCGGCATCTATGCCAACGACGCGGCGCGCGGGTACGTGTCGGCGTACGATCGCAACTTTCCGCCGTGGGCGTCGACCGCCGAGGCGTGGTGGTCGGCGTACGTCGCTCGTCCGTGGGCGTCGGGCGGATTCGTGTGGACAGGCTTCGACTATCGCGGCGAGCCCACACCCTACGCGTGGCCGTGCATCAGCTCGCACTTCGGCATCATGGATACGTGTGGTTTTCCGAAGGACAACTACTACTACTATCAGGCGCAGTGGCGCACGGAGCCGGTGCTGCACGTCTTCCCGCACTGGAACTGGGCCGGACGCGACGGACAGCCGATCGAGGTGTGGTGCCATACGAACCTCGAGCGGGTGGCGTTGTATCTCGACGGCAAGCCGGTGCCCAACAGCCTGCAGCGCGTGCCGCCTCACGGTCATGCCGCGTGGGAGGTGCCGTACGCGCCGGGCGTCCTCGAGGCGCGCGGCTATCGCGGGGAACGCGTGGTGCTCACCGCGCGCCGGGAGACGGCCGGCCCGCCGGCCGCGGTGGCGCTCGAGGCGGACCGCGCGCGCCTAACGGCCGACGGCATGGATGTGTCGGTGATCGCGGCGCGCATCGTCGACGCGCAGGGTCGCACGGTACCGACGGCCTCCAACCGCGTGACGTTCGGGGTGACCGGCCCAGCGGTGGTGATCGGCGTGGGCAATGGCGACCCAAGCTCGCACGAAAGCGACACGGACACGGTGCGGAGCGCGTTCAATGGCTTGTGTTGCGCCATCGTGCAGGCGCGAGCGGAGCGCGGAACGGTGAGAGTGACGGCGTCAGCCGATGGGCTGCGAAGCGCGACGATCGAGGTCGCCGTCGGTTAGGCGCGAGCTTCGCGAAGCAATCACCTATCTCACTCGCGCTGTTCGTAACGGCGCGGCGTGATCGCGTCTGGTCGTGACCCAGGCGCGACGGGTTTCCACTCGACGTCAAAGGTGCCATGGTACCCAAACAGCGGACCCCATCGCGTGTTCGTCACACGAACATCGATGCAGAATCGAGCGATGCGGTCGTCGTACCACTCGCACACGGCGGCGTCGCCGGAGAATGTGCGCGGGAACGTGAAGGCCACAGGCCCTTCGTAGAACCGTTGGGCGCCCGACCGGATGCGCATCCCGCCGCGCTCATCCACCGACAAGTCGAGGTCCACCGCCAGGTGCTGGTGTGTGCCGAGGTAGTCGACGATGCATCCGCGCTGCTCGGAGTAGATCATGTATGCGTCGAAGCGGCGCCGACGGCGCGTCGCAAAGGTGCGCACCCAGCTGACGGTCTCTCGGCCGTGCGCGTCGATGTATGCGTAGTTTTCGATCGTGAACGGCACCTGGCGTCCGCGCTCGGGGAACATGATCCGCCGCCACGCGCCCAAGTACAGGAACGGTAGCGTGAACAGCCGGCCGTGCCACAGGCTGTCCATCACGCCGGTGCCGATGCTGGCGATGCCGCTCTCACTCGAGATCCCGAATCGTCGCTGGATCATCGGATGCAGCCGCTCGAATTCAGCGCCGAGTGCGCGTTGGTAGATCGATGTCACGACTCGCGAGCGGGAGGCGTACGCAGGCAGCGCGATGACGAGGGCACGTCGTTGGCTAACATGAGCGCGATCGCGGCGAGGGCAGCGGTTGCCGCGTTGAGCGTGACCGGATTGAACGCACCAACGAGTACGCGCGGCGCCGTGAGCGCAACATCGATGAGCGCAGCCATCATGAGGCCGATGGTGATGGTGAGCGGCCAGCGCGAACTCCACCTGAGCAGAATGATCACGCCCCAGATGATTTCAGCAATACCGATGGCGGTGACTCCGCGTGGCACATCGGCGTTCGATATCCCCGTCGCCGCGAGCAGGGTCAGCTCGGTGACATGGTGGTAGAGCAGCTTCGGTACCAGGCCTTCGTACACGAACACGAGCGCGAGGGCGAGCCGTGCGACGGCGCACGCGGCGGCCTGTCGCATCGCCTGCGCGGGATCGATACCGCGTTCGATCCAGAGCCGCAGCCGATCGAAGCTCCACGCAGTCGCCCAACCAATCAGCGGGCGGAAGACTGCCCTGTCGATGACTCGGCCGAGCCATCCAAACCGCGTTCGATAATCGTACCACGTGAGGAAGCGGATGCCGTTCTCGGTCGGCACGTAACGCCAGTATCCGCTGCCTTCCCGGATGAGAGACTTGCGGTCATCGGACCAGAACGACAGGGCCGACGTGCGCGTTCCGTTAGGCGACGCCTTGTGCCCCGTGCTCTCCCCTTTGCCGTCGATCCGCAACCCGAAGCCGATGCGCGTCCGGTAGTCGAATTGCTGCGGCACGTGTTCGCCGGCCCGCGGGAGGTACGTGATCTCGGAAAACCGGAGGTCCCAGCGCGCATGCAGTCCGGGATCTTGTGTGTGGCGCCACACCGCATCGACATCGCCGTGGATCCGAATCTCGACATAGATGCCGGCGGCCGCTTCGCGCGATGGGGTGCTCGCACCTGACCGGTCCGCGCCTAACGGCGCATGTTCGCTGGCCTCGGCAATGGGTCCCTTCATTCAGTTAGGCGTGCAGATGCGTCGCCACGTGCACGGTCCCCGCCAGAAACGCGAAGAAGACCACGAACAGGAGCACGCCGCGCACCCAATTGCCTATGGCCCACTCACGCGCCGCGCGCGCGAGCGCGGCGGCGTCCTGCGCCTGGGTCGATTTGAACAGGATCGCCAAGCGCGGATAGTGGAACGTGTACGTGATGATGTCGGCCACGATCAGCGCCGCGAATCCGACAAGGAACGGCGTCTCGCCCGGCATGCGCCAATCGAAAATGACCGTGAGGAGCGCCAGGAGCTGTGCCGCCGGCGCAACGACGCGGAAGAAGTGCGCGGGCGTCCTCCGCGCAAGAAACTGGCGGGCGAGCACGATCGAGCCCGGCACGTCCCGTTCGTAGTTGGGCGCCATGACCACAGTCTCGTACCACGTGGCACCGAGGAGCAACGCGACGGCGATCAGCGTGAGGACACCGAGGATGTGCGCGGTCATC
>DASYXE010000017.1:0-14268 GCA_035935375.1 Gemmatimonadaceae bacterium
GTGACGTCGCCGGCCTAGGTCGAGGTCTCTTCTGCGGGATCCTGACCTTGGGCGAGAACGACCGCCAGCCGCTGCAAGATGGCGCCCAGGTCAGGCTTCTCCTCGAGTACCGGCGCGCACGGATCCGCGCCCAGGCGTTCCATCCGCTCGAGTGCGTTGCGAATCGTGAAGTTTTTCGGGTCGAGTGTGTCGTTCACCTCCTCCCACTCGAGCGGCATCGACACGGTGGCGCCGGGCAGCGGGCGCACGCTGAACGGCGCCACGATCGTCTGGCCGTGCCGGTTCTGGAGGTAGTCGAGGTACACCTTGTCGCCGCGCTTGGTCACGTGCCGGATGATGGTCGCGTACGCATGGCTTTCGCGCAGCACGACGCGCGCCAACAGCTCGCCTAACGTACGCGACTGCGCATACGTGATTTGCCGGCCCAACGGCAGCATGATGTGGAGGCCGGTCTTGCCCGTCGTCTTCACGTAGCTCGGCAGCTCGATCGATTCGCAGAGACGGCGCAGCACGATCGCAGCGCGCACCACGTCGGAGAACGGCGCCTCCTTGGGATCCAGGTCGATCACGCACCAGTCGGGTTGCTCGAGCGAGCCGACGCGGCTCGCCCAGATGTGCAGCGGGATCGAACCCAGGTTCGCGATGTAGAGCAGCGACTCTTCGTCGTCGCACACGAAGTAGCGGATCTCGCGCTGCGTGTCTTCGCTCCAGATCGGGATGGTGCGGATCCAGCGCGGCGCGAATTCCGGCGCATCCTTCTGGTAGAACATCTTGCCGTCGATCCCGTCGGGATACCGCGTCATGACAACCGGACGGTTGCGCAGATAGGGCAGGAGCCACCCCGAGATCGCGCGATAATACTCGATGAGATCGCCTTTCGTGTACCGCTCGGCCGGCCAGTAGACCTTCTTGAGATTCGAGAAATTGAAGGTCTTCTCTTCCGGCTGCGGTGCGACCGGCGGCGGCGCCGCATCGCCGCTCCCACCGTCGCTCGCCGTCGCGTCGCTCGTCGCGCCGGTACTCGGCGCTGCGGTCCAACCCTGCCGGTCGCAGTCTTTGGGGTCCTTGTCGGGGCGCAGGCGCAGAAACGCCGGATGACGGAGGACACCATCGGGCGTCCACTCGCGAAAGCGCACCTCGCACACGTACCTGGGCTCGACCCACGTCGTGGTTTTGGTCTCGGGAATGTCCTTCGACGGCCTGGGCTCGGCCCCGGGTTCGGTGGCCGGGCCCGCGCACGGCGGATCGCGCCGCACGATGGGCTCCAGCATGGCGCCGATCTCGCCTAACAGGTCCTCGTCGAAGCCCGTGCCGGCGCGGCCGGCGTACGTCAGCGTGCCGTCGACCATGTCGGCGAGCTGCAGCGCGCCGAAGTGGCCGCGGCCGCCTCTTGGCGCCGTGAACCCGACGATCACGAAGTCGCCCGTCTTCTCGGCTTTGATCTTGAGCCAGGCGTCGGTGCGCCCGCCGCGATACGTGGCGTCGGCGCGCTTGGCGATCACGCCTTCGAGGCCGAGCGCCGCCACCTGCTGGAGGAATCGCTCGCCCTCGCGCTCGATGTGATCGAGCACGCGCACCGCGCCTAACTTTGGCATCGTCTCGACCAGCAGCGCCTTGCGCTTGATGAGCGGTAAGGAACGCAGGTCGAAGTCGTCGAACGCCAGGAAGTCGAACACGTAGTAGGTCGCCGGCAGCTCGACGGCCGCGCGCTTGATGTCGAGCGGCGAGGTCAGCCGGCCGCGCTGCTGCAGGCGGGCGAAGCTCGGCTTCCCCTGCGGGTCGAGCACGACGACCTCGCCATCGACGATGCAACTGTCTAACGGAAGGGCCGCGATCGCGCGCGCCACTTCGGGGAACACCGCCGTGTAGTCGTTGCCGTTGCGCGTGAGGAGCAGCGGCTCGCCGTGCTGTTTGCTCGCGATCAACCGGTACCCGTCGAGCTTGAGCTCGAACATCCACCCGTCGCGCGTGAAAATCGTGTCGGACGGCTCGGCGAGCATCACGTCGATCGCGCGCGGGTCGACGCGCCCGCGCACGGCCTCGGTGTCGCGGAGCTCGACGCGGACCGATTCGCCCTTCGTTGTGAGACCGCCGGCCTTGACTTCTTCTACCGTTAGGCCTGACAGCACCGACTGCTCCGGAAACTCGTCGCCCGGTTGCTTGACCCAGGCGTCGCGCTCCTTGATGAACAACCAATCGCGCTCGCTCTTCTTGATCTTCACGAGCGTCCACCGGCCGTGCAGTTTGTAGCCCTTGAGCTCGAACAGCAGCTTGCCTTTCTCGAGTCCCTCGCGCCAATCCTCGAGCGGCACCCATTCGCCGCGATCCCACACGATCACGCCGCCCGCGCCGTAGTTGCCGGCCGGGATGATGCCCTCGAAGTCCCCGTACTCGAGTGGGTGGTCCTCCACTTTGACCGCCAGCCGCTTGTCATTCGTGTCGTACGACGGACCCTTGGGCACGGCCCACGAGCGGAGGACGCCGTCCATCTCGAGACGCAGGTCGAAGTGCAGCTGTCGCGCGGCGTGTTTGTGCACCACGAACAGATGACCGGGCATGGGCGACACCGTCCCGAACGGCTCCGGCGTGCTGTCCGTGGACCGCTTGGCGCGGTAGGTGCTGAGATTGTCAGCCTGCGGGGGTACGTCGTCGGCACTTGCCATGTGGACCCTGGGATGCGGAACTTTCTCCCGTAGGACTATTCCCTATTTCCCCATTCCCCATTCCCTCGTTCCTATGCCTGCTCGTCCAATTGCGGCTGCCACGATCTCGTTCGGCCTCGTGTCTGTTCCGGTGAATTTGTATTCGTCATCGGAGTCCAAGGCCAGCATTTCGTTCAATATGCTGCACAAGAAATGCGGGTCGCGCCTCAAGCAACAGTACGTCTGCTCGAAGGATGGCGACATTGTCCCGCGCGACGAAACGGTGAAAGGCTACGAGTTCGCGAAGGACCAGTACGTGATCCTGTCGCCGGAAGAGCTCAAGGCGCTCGAGGAGAAGGCAACGGCGACGATCGACGTCATCGAGTTCGTCCCGCTCGCCAAAGTGGACCGCGAGTATCTCGAGAAGGTTTACTACCTGGGACCGGACAAGGGCGGCGACCGCGCGTACCGGCTCCTCGCGGCGGCGCTCAAGGACACGGGCCGCGCGGCCCTCGGACAGTACGCAGCGCGCGGGCAGCAGTACCTGGTGCTGCTGCGTCCGCTCAACGGCGTGATCGTCATGGAGCAGCTGCACTACGCCGACGAAGTTAGGCCAACCACCGAAGTGACCATTCCCGAGGGCGACGTGAAGCCGGCCGAGTTGGCCTTGGCCAAGCAGCTGATCGAGCAGACGTCGAACGACGTGTTCGAGCCCACCAAGTACAAGGACACGGTGCGCGAGCGCGTGCTCGAGACGATTGAACGCAAGGTGGCCGGCCAGGAGATCACGGCCGAGGCGGCGCCCGAGACGGGCGGCAAGATCATCGATCTCATGGAAGCGCTCAAGGCGAGTCTCTCGTCGTCGGCGGGAGCGGCGGCGGAGAAGTCGGAGAAGCCGGAGAAAAAGGGGAGAAAGGCGTCGTGAAGTTGATTGCGGGGACGAGCGGATATGCGTTCAAGGAATGGAAAGGCTCGTTCTACCCCGACGACTTGAAGGACGACGGGATGCTCGGCTTTTACGCTGGCAAATTTCCGAGTGTCGAGATCAACAACACGTTCTACCGGCTGCCGAAGGAGCACGTGTTGCGCGAGTGGGCGGCGCAGGTGCCGGAGGCGTTCACGTTCGCGATCAAGGCGAGCCAGCGGATCACGCACCACGCGCGGCTCAAGCCGGAGTGCGCGAGCGCGGTGGAGTTCCTGCTCACGAACACGTCGGTGTTGGGCAGCCGGTTAGGCCCGGTGCTGTTCCAGCTTCCGCCTAACCTCAAGCAAGACGTGCCGCGGTTGCAGGCGTTCGTCGACACGCTGCCGCACGACCGGAAGTTCACGATCGAGTTTCGCCATCCGACGTGGTTCGAGGATGAGGTGTACGAGGTGCTGCGGGGGCGGGGGATCGCGATGTGCATCACGGAGCAGCCGGAGTTCGCGTCGCCGGCGGTGGCGACGGCGCCGTGGGGGTATGCGCGGCTGCACCGGCTGGACTACGACGACGCTGCGTTAGGCGGTTGGGCGGCGAAGCTGGGCGCGCTGCCGTGGAGCGAGGCGTACGTCTACTTCAAGCACGATGAGGGGACCGGCTCGGGGCCGCCGGCCGTGGACGCATTTCGGCGGTCGTTCCCTG
This sequence comes from Gemmatimonadaceae bacterium, assembly GCA_035935375.1. GTDB lineage: Bacteria > Gemmatimonadota > Gemmatimonadetes > Gemmatimonadales > Gemmatimonadaceae > JADGGM01. The sequence continues at coordinate 4,264 of DASYXE010000017.1, forward strand.
CATCGTCGTAGCAAGGGCCGGCCAACCGGGCGCATTTGCGGGATCATTTGGGCAGGAGCCACACCTGCTGGAGCGGGAAGACGAACGCGCGGCAGTTCGCCCGTACCTCGGTTACATCGTCCGCCGTCCACCCGACAGCGCGTCACGCACTGACACGATGACGGCTGGTACCGAGTCATCGACGACGACGCCGCGAACCGTGCCGGGCGCAACACTGTCGCTGGGAAGCGGTCCGGCGGCGTGCACGTTGGCCGGGCGGACGGGCTTCGGCCGTCGTGCTAACGGAATGGCTCGTGCACGCGACGAAAAGGGCGAGGGCGCCAACAATGCACGTCATGAAAGTCCGAGATGCAGTCACAGTGGCCGGCCGTCGCGACGTCAGGCGAATTCCGCATCGTCGGATTGATCCGCAAAGAACGCTCTCAGGTCGAGGCGAAATGCCTCCGACGACCCGGCCGGCCGCCACGTGAGCACATCGTCGATGAGCCTCCCGCGCTCATCGCGTGGGTGCCAGACTTCGATCGCTTCTGCGCTTCCGTCGATCACCCAATATTCCGGCACGTCGCGACGTTGGAAGACGCGCCGTTTGGTAATCCGATCGTGACGAGCAGAGCCCCCCGACAGCACTTCGCAAATGAGGATTGGCTGCCTCACCGGATCGTTCGCTGGCGCACGTCGTCCGTCGTGCGCCGGGGCGACGAAAATGTCGGGTTCGAAACGGTTTTCACTCTCGAGGGCGATTTCGCCGGGTCCCAATCGAACTTCACCTAGCTTCTGGCGTCGCACGTAGTCGCGCAACAACACGGCGAGCTCGAAGACAATGCGTTGATGGCGTCCACCCGGCGATGGCGTCACGAGCAGCGCGCCGTCGACCAGCTCGTAGCGTGGGGAATAACCATCCCGCTGTTCCACGAGCAGCGCGACGTCCTCGCGGGTCCACCGATGCGAGCGAGCGGCTGGCATGACCATAATCTGCTCGTCGACGAGATGACTTCGCAACTCGGCACGCACGACGGTATGTCTCGCGCGTCGTAATGGTATCATCTATTTGCCGCGTCAGCGATCGAACTATCGCGTACACTGCACCCCACAGGCGCACCATGTCGTCACTCGACCGGACGTTGGAAGGCGATGTTCTCGTGCATCACTTGCCCCGCGATGAACAAACCATCGATGCGACGCTCCTCGCAAAGCATGGGCGCACCGCGCGGACGCTGGTCAAGGAGGGCGCGCTACGCCTAACGCTCATGGCGGTTGCGCCGGGTGGGGATGTGCCGGCGCACCACGCCGATGGTCCGGTGAGCGTGCACGTCATCGAAGGCGAGACGGTATTCACGGCGGCGGGCCGAGAGCACGCGCTGGCCGCCGGCGACGTCATCGTATTCGGCGCGGGCGTCGAGCACGCGGCCCGCTCGACAAACGGCTGCGTGATGCTCCTGACAGTCGTCCACCCAGCCGTTTGAAGCAAGTGCGAGCGTGCTGGCGCGATTAGTGGCTGCCCGCCGGGGTTCCGTCCGACCACTTCGGCACCCTGACATAGAACTCGGTGATTGGCTCGGGCGTGCCCGGAACGCTGTGCTGCCCAATGATGACCGGCGACCCTTGCACATCGGCGCCTAACACCGTCCCGTCCACTTGCGGCGCGTAGAACATCAGGTGCGCCAGGTTGTGGCCGCCGTCATCCGTGAGGTACGCCTCCTTCGACATCATGTAGCACATCGCGCCCGGCGCGAGAGGGGGATTGAATTTCCTCGTCGTTGCGGCGGTGGTGCTGTCCATGATCTGCGCTTTGGTCAGACCCGCCAACGCGAACCGCGCGCGCTCGAGGACCAGCGGCAGAATGCTTTTCACCGCCGGCGGATTGTAACACACCGGGCCGCGAATCTTCGGATTCCAAAACCCGGGCTCGTCGAAACCGGCGTCCCACGCGCGATCCACCAGGCATCCGAACCCGTTCTTGCCCTTGACCGCGGTTTCGTAGCCGTGGCGTCCGAGCACGAGGATTTCGGCGTCGCGCGAGATCGCCGCTGGTGCAGCGGTGCGAGCCAGCGCGATTTCCTCCAGTCGATCGGGCATGAGGTACTGCTCGACCGGCGCCATGGTGGGATACGGTGCCTTGGCGTTAGGCGACTGCGCGTGGCTCGCCACGGCCGGCACGATCACCAGGGCGACGGCTCCCACACCGATCATTCTGACGTTTGTTAGGCGCATGCTAGGCTCCTCGAGTGGCCCAGGGTCAACGGGTCCGTGGCGACCGCCACATCCCATTCACTAGTGGAGCGCGTCTGAGGTTCGTATAGCAGTCAGGGAATGGGGAAGCGCTCCACTAGTGACGGGCACGACGCAACGATTTCGACAGGCGGCGCCGGCGACCGTCAGCCCGGCCGTTTGCCGAGCAGGAACGCTCGCACAGCCGGGTCCTCGGTGAGGCCGATCGCCCGATAGAATGCGTCCGCGGCCTCACCAGATCGCCCCACGCGCTGGAGCAGATGCGCGCGAACGGCCCAATACGGCTGGTACGTCGCGATCGTCTCCCGAGGGACGGTGTCGAGAAGAGCGAGCCCTGCCGTGGGACCGGCCGATTCGCCCACCGCCGCTGCGCGTCCCGTGAGCGTACGAATCGTGGGCGACAGTGCGACGAGGTGGTCGTAGAACAGCACAATCGCCGGCCAGTCGATCTGCCCGCCGCGTGCGCGCTCGGCGTGGACCGACTGTATGGCGGCCTCGAGCTGAAAGCGGCCGGTGCGACCGTGCGTCGACGCTCGGGCGAGGTGCCGCTCCGCTTCCTCGATCGTGCCTAACGACCACAGTCGAGAATCCTGTTCGGACAGCGGGATGTACCGGCCGTCCGGACTCCGCCGTGCCGGCCGGCGCGCTTCGCAGTGGAGCATCAGCGACAATAGGCCCAACGCTTCTGGCTCCTCAGGCATGAGCTCGACCAGCACGCGCGCCAGCCAGATGGCCTCGTCGGCCAGTCCCCGTCCGCGCTCGTCAATGCCGGCCGTGGCGCTCCAGCCGATTCCAAAGGCGGCGTAAATCGCCTCGAGCACCGCGTCGAGCCGCCCTGGCAACTCGTTCACATTCGGAACCGCGAACGGGATGCCGGCCGCGCGAATTTTCGTCTTCACGCGCACCAACCGCTGGCCCATCGTCGCCGGCGAAACCAGGAACGCCTGCGCGATGCGCGCCGCATCGAGTCCGAGTACGGTCTGCAGCATGAGCGGCGTGTGCATCGCCGGATCGATCGCCGGGTGCGCGCACACGAACAGCAGCTCGAGGCGTTCATCCGGGATGTCCGACCCGACGACGTCATCGGCACGCGTCGCCAGAGCCGCCGACAGCAGGGCGTCGTGCGCGCGAGCCACCTGCTCGTGACGTGCACGATCGATGAAGAAGTGGCGCGCCGTGGTGACGAGCCACCCCTCAGGGTTCCGCGGCACGCCGTCGCGAGGCCACGTCGCGAGCGCCGCCACCAATGCGTCGCCTAACACATCCTCGGCGCTGGCTACATCGCGCGTGTGCGCGGCGAGGCGTGCCAGCAGCCTGCCGTACGACTCGCGTGCGACACGCTCGATCGCCCGGTGCGTGTCGTCGTCACGGCCACCGCTCATCCCGTGATACGGTACTTTGCATCGGGAGCAAGTGGCCGGACCTCGACGGCGCCAAGCGAGGCCGCGGGGCAGCGGGCTGCCCAGTCGAGCGCGGCATCGAGCGACGCGAGCTCCAGCACGCAGATGCCGGCGAGCTGCTCCTTCGTTTCGGCGCACGGCCCGTCCTGTACGCGGCGCATGCCGTTCGTCAGACGCACGGTGGTTGCCGTCTCTGGAACCTCGAGCGCATCGCCGCCCACGTACACCCCGGCGTCGACGATCGCCTTGTAGTACGCGCACCAGGCGCCGATGTAGGGATCGGGGTCGTCGTTCTTTCGCGCCGCGAAAGCTTTGGGCGATTCGTAAATCAGCAGGGCGAATTGCATGGCGTTCTCCGGTGAAAAGCGGTTGGCTCGGGCTGGTCCATGCGTACGTGACGGACAGCGCGCCGGCTTTTCGACAGCGCGCGTTGCACGGACAGAACGAGAATAACGACGCTAATCGGCGCGGAGCGCGATGATCGGATCGACGCGCAAGGCGCGGTGCGCCGGTATCGCGATCGCGGCGGCAGCGGCCAGTACCATGGCCGTGCACGCACCCGCGAGTACGGGTACATCGGCCGAGCCGACACCATACAGGAGCGACGAAAGGACGTGGCCGAGCGATGCGCCGCACGCCAGGCCCACGCCCAGCCCAACCAGTATGAGCGCACCCGCGTTTCGGCTGATCACCCCCAGCACCTGCACGGGCCGCGCGCCTAACGCTATGCGAACGCCGATCTCGCGCGTCCGTTGCCCAACGGCGTAGGCGAGGAGCCCGTACAGGCCGATCACGGCGAGCACGAGCGCGACCGCGGCGAGTCCCCCGAGCAATGACGCCGCCATCTGCTGTCCGCGGAGCGGCACGCCGACGTAATCGGCGAGGGGCATGGCGTTGTACGTCGGCACGCCCGGGTCGGCGGATCGAACGGCCGCGGTGATCGCCGAGACGGCCTCGGCGACAGGGAGCCGGCTTCGCGCGAGGAACGTGTATCCGTACTCGGGGCGGTAGACCTGGCGGACCGGCACGTAGAAGTACGGCGCGGGCGATTCCGTGAGACGGTAGATCTTTGCATCGCGAACCACGCCGACGATCGTGAACCACCGCCCCCATCCCTTGACCTTGACGCCTAACGGAGAGCGGCCGCGCAGGAAGTGCTGCGCGAACGTCTCGTTGACGATCATCGCCGGCGCGTGGGCCGAATCATCGTCGGCGCGAAAGCCGCGACCAGCCAGCACCGGGATCCGCACGACGTCGAAGTAGCCGGGGCCAATGGCGGCGCGATAGATCTTCATATTCTCGTTGCGCTCTGGCGCGTAGCCCTCGACCTCGAGATCCTCCCACGAACCCTGCCCGAGACTCAATGGCACATAATCGGTGTACGACACGGCGGTAATGCCGGGTGTTCCCGCAATCCGGTCCGCGACGCGAGCCAGAAGCGCGTCGGCGGTTGCCGAGTCGAAGCCCGCGAGCGCCAGACTCACCGACCCCATCGCCACGTGGTCGGCGTCGAAACCGGGAGCGACGCCGCGCGTGTTGCGATAACTGTCGTAGAAGAGTCCCGCGCCGACGAGCGAGATGACGGCCAACGCCACTTCGGCCACCACGAACAGACTGCGCAGGCGCACCGCCTGGACACCGCCGCTCGTGCCTCGGCTGCCTTCGCCGAGTGCCTCGCCTAACCGCTGGCGCGAGCCGTAGAGCGCCGGCGCGATGCCGGCGATGAGGGTCACGCCGCACGCGAGCGCCATCGTGAACACGAGCACGGTCGTGTCCATGCGGGGATCGATCAGCGACGAGCCCGATGCCGGCACGATCGCGCGCAACCCGCGCGCGAGCCAGATGCTGCACACGAGCCCGAGCGCCGAGCCGGCCAGCGCGAGGATCGCGGCCTCGGTGAGGAGCTGCCGAGCCAGCCGCTGCCGCGGCGCGCCTAACGCAAGCCGGAGACCGAGCTCGCGGCGGCGTCCTGCCGCGCGCGCCAGGAGCAGGTTGGCCGTATTGGCGCACGCGATGAAAAGCACGAGGCCGCAGGCGCCGAGGAGGATCACGAGCGGCGCGCGCAGCGTATCCTGCAAGCCCCAGTGCGACTGCCACAGCGGCAACAGCGTGGCGCTCATGCCCTCGCTTCGGCCGCCCTCCCGGCGCGCGATCGCCGACGCCACTCGGCGCACCTCGTCGCCGGCCGCGACGCTCGACACGCCGGGTGTCAGGCGCGCGAGCACCCGGAACGTGCGCCACCCACGGTCTTCCAACAGCGAGTTCGCCGTCGGCAGGATCTGATTGACCATCATCGCCGGCACCCACAGGTCGATGTCCTCGCCGGGCATCGAGCCATGAAAGGAGCGCGGCGCGACGCCAATCACCGTGAACGGGAATCGGTTGATGCGCACGACCTTCCCGATGACCGACGGGTCACCGTTCCAGCGCCGTTGCCAGAGTCGGTACCCGATGACCACGTCCGCCTCGCCACCCGGCGCGTTGTCGCGCGTCAGCGGGAAGAACCGCCCGGCGGCGGGCTCGACCCCGAGCACGTCGAAGAAGTTGGCCGACACCAGCTCGGTCCCGCCGCGCTCCGCCTGCGCATCGTCACCGATGGCAACCGACGTCGGATATGCCGCCGCAAGCCCGCTCACCGACGTGAGCGAGCGCCGCAGGTCGCGGAAGTCCGGCCACGAGGTGGGTGTCCAGCTCCCTGAGGCGGTGAGGGATTCGAGCGCGTAGACGCGATTCGGATCGCCGGTGCCGGGCAGCGGATCGATGAGGATGGCGCGCGTCCAGCTGAACACGCTGGCCGTGGCCGCGACGCCTATGCCTAACGTCAGGACGACGACCGCGGTGAGCGTCGGCGCGCGCCGAAGCTGCCGGAGCGCGAACCGCACGTCGAAGAGCACCGACTCCACCGTCGGCCACACCCAGACGTCGTGTCCCCGCTCCTTGAGCGCGGTGACGTTGCCAAACGCGCGCCGCGCGGCAGACTCGGCGTCCTCGCGCGACAGGCCCAGCGCGAGCAACGCGTCCGTTTTTTCCTCGAGGTGCGCCTGGATTTCCGCGCTCAAATCATCGGAGATTCGGCGGCGCTTGAGCAGGCGGTCGAGCCAGATCATGCGTCCGCCACGCCGAGGACGAGATTGATGCCGCGCGACATGCGGCTGTAGCTCGAGATCGCGCGTTCCAGGTGGCGCGTGCCCGCGGGCGTCAACTGATAGATGCGTACGCGCCGGTTGGTCGACGAGACGCCCCACTGCGCCTTCACGAGTCCATCCTTGAGGAGGCGTTGGAGCGCCGGGTACAGCGAGCCTTCCTCGACCTGGAGCAGATTGTTCGACGCGTGCTGGATGCGTTGCACCAGAGCGTATCCATGCATGGGCTCGTGGCGCAACAGGCGCAGCACCATCATCTCAAGCGCGCCAGGGAAGAGGTCGCGCGTGGCGTCATCGGGCATCTCGGCCGCCTGAGGAAGACGGGTTGAGGGGCGTTGACCCCAATTCGCTCAAGGCCTAGAGTAAAATAGGGTATGCCCGGTCTCGTGTCAATGGTTCCGTGTGCGGCGTTGTGGGAGGTGTGCGGATACACCGACCGCCGCTAGGGCAGATGATCGATCCACTCGCGGCTCGTCGTCGCGATCTGCTGCAGCACTTCGGCATCTGTCCGTCCGGAGGACTTGAGCACGTGGAAGCTGTGGTCCGCGCCTTCGACCCAGTGCATCTCCCACGGCGCGGTCACCTTCTCGAGCACTCGTTGCATGATTGCGCGCGTGACGAACGGATCACGGGTGCCACAGAAGCAGCAGACGGGCATGGTGATCTTCGGGAGATGCGCATCACGGAGCTGGTTCGGCTTGCCGGGCGGATGCAGCGGATAGGCGAGGAGGAGCAGTCCGTCTGCTGCGAATCCCTCGGCCGCGAGCATCGATGCGGCGCGTCCGCCCATCGATCGGCCGCCGATCACAAGGCGCTTGGGTCCAAGCTCGGTGCGCGCGCGCTCGACGACCGCGGCCACCGTTTCCTGCAACACCGGCATCTGATCGGGCCGCCCGCGCTTCTTCTCCCTGTAGAGAAAATTGAATCGCACGACACCGATACCGCGTGCACGCATCGCGTTCGCCGTAGCGACGACGCTTCGGTCCGACATGTTCCCGCCGGCGCCGTGCGCGCACACGAACACGGCGACGTCGGCATCGCCTAACGCTGGCTCGTACACGGCCGACGTCGTGTCGTGGCCGACGGCTACGGTCCACGCTGCGCTCATTCCGGCGGCCTCGGCGTCAGGCCAATCTCGTCCAGAAAGCGGTGGCCGCCGGTCGGCTTCTCGCCGCGCGTCTTGACGCGCGTGAGCACCAGCCGATCGATGGTTCGCGTCATTCCCACATAGAGCACGCGACGCGCCTCCTGGATCTCGTCGTCGGTGGCGGGTTTCGTTGACGTTCCGCCGGGCATCTCGCTGTCTTCCGCGCCCACGATGTACACGCGTGAGAACTCCAACCCTTTCGTCGAGTGGAGCGTGAGCAGATTCACGCGACCCCGTTCCGGCTCGTGGCCGTCCCAACGCGACAGCACGATGCGTTCGAGCAAGTCCGACAGTTGCTCCTCGAGCGTGCCGTCCGGAATCTCGGCGATGAGCCGGCGGAGCCGCGCCATCACCACGGGGTACCGTTCGTCGGCCGTCTTCTCGGCGCGGATGCGGAGCATGAGGGCGACCCCGCCCAGTCGATCGATCACGTCGGCGACGGAGGGCAGCGACGCGTCATCGCCGCGCTGGCGCTCGTACCAGTCGAGGCACGGACTGTATTTGCCTAACGCAAACGGGCGGGCGATGCGCGCGAAGAGGGCGGCCTCCGTGCCGCCGGGACCGCTGGTGTCCAACGCGAGCGCGACGCCGAGGTGCCCGAGCATGTGCACCAACGCCGTCTTGCGGGCGCGGGAGAGTTTGCGCTCCTCGAGCGCCGGCAGCAGGTTGGCAAGCGCAACGGTATCGTCGAGCGCGCGGTGCGACGTCCCGGTGGGGATGCCGAGCTGGCGCGCCAGGTCGCCTAACCGACGGCTGGTCGGGAACAGGTCGCGGGCCAAGGGCAGCGTGTCGAACAGGCAGAGGTCGAACGACCCGCTCAGCTCCTTGGCCGTGCGCTTGAGGATCGGGAAGTCGAAGTGATGGCCGTTGTGCGCCACGATCACGTCCTCGCCGCAGAACGACCGGAACGCGGGCCACACCTGGGCGATCGATGGCGCGTCGGCGACGTCGCGATCGTAGATGCCGTGCGTCGCACTCGCGTCGGATGGGATCGGGCCCTTGGGCTTGACCAGCGTCGAGTACCGGTCGACGACGGTGCCGTCGCGCACGCGTACCGCGGCGATCTCCACGACCTCGGCGGTTGCGGCGACCTTGCTCGTGGTCTCGAGGTCGATTGCCGTGTAGTTGCCGAAGGCGGACCGCGTGTCGCTCATCTCGAGCAGCTGCGCCGCCTTGAAGACGGCTAAGGGAAGGCCGAGCGTCGGCGCATCGGCGGCCGTGAGGTGCAGGGCAGGGTCAGGCGGCGGTTCGCCGCGCGTGGATCGGACGTTGAGGTCGCCGAGCATGCCGGCGATGGCGATCTCCGCGCCGCCTAACGGAGCGATCCAGAGCGGTGCCTGGCGGGCGCGCGCGTCGCGCAGGCGGCCGGCGAGCTGCCCGACCTCGGGCACGGACGCGGGGTCGGTGATGTCGTCGAGGTGGTCGCGCAGCACCGACTGCAGCATCCCGACGCGGCGCGAGAGGAGCTCCTGGACCAACGCGGCAATCGACGGATGCTGCTTGCCCAACGCCTCGAGGTTGCGCAGATCGGCTGTCGCGCGCCGGATTTGCTTTCCGCGCTCGTCGTGGCGGGGGAGGCGTGCCTGCATGTGGCCCACCTTCACGCGCAGGTCGTTCGCCGCGGCGGTCTGCAGCGCTTCCGCCTCCAGCAGGATCGACTGCGGCAGCACGGTGCGCAGATAGTCATCGCGCCGCAGGGGGTCCTCGGGCCACGCGATCACGCGCACCGCGGCGATCAGGTACGACACCACGGGATCTTCGCCTAACGCCCGGCCTGGTGCCAACCGGCACGGGATGCCGGCGTTGACCAGCTCGGATTCGAGGCGTTCGCCGATCTCGTGCTTTCGATACAGGATGGCCACATCGGCCAGATCGAGCTCGGGGTGCTCGAGGCGATCGCGCGCGATGTCGTCGACCAGCCAGGCTGCTTCGTCGTCGTCGGTGTCGAAAGCGACCGCCTGCACCGCATACGTGTCGGCGCGATCGGCTCGCGGCACGATCTTGTCGGTGAAAATCGGCGGATTGTGCTCGATGAGCGTGCGCGCGAGGGCGAACACGGTGCGCGGGCAGCGGCGGTTCTCCTCGA
>DASYXE010000018.1:0-1823 GCA_035935375.1 Gemmatimonadaceae bacterium
CAGGAGCGAGCGGTCGCGCACGGTGATCGCCTGCGTTCGAAGTCCGCCCGCGTCGGCCCACGTCGCGTGGTAGTCCGTGACGCGCGGCCCGGCCACACCCACGGAGGCCACACCGACCACGCCGTCGTTTCGCGTCAGCGACGCGGTGATACTCGAGTGGCCGCGCGCCGTGGTGTGCAGCAGGATGAGCGTCTTGCGCTGCATGTCGAACGTGATCGACGTGTCGGCTCCCGGGAGCGGCTCCAACAGGAACCGAGTGGCTGGCGTGTTGGACATCGACATGAACTCGGCTGACTCGAGCCCTGCCGGTACGGTGTCCGGTGCATCCGGTGCAACGCCTCGGCCGACGAGGTGCATCTCCCACCGCCGCGCGATCAGCCGGCCCGCCTGCGTGTCGAACAGGTACCGCTCGGTATCGGGACCGGTGACATCCAGCCACGCCGTTTGCTGCTTGGCGACATCGGCCACGAACCCGAACCGATAGTGGATCGTGCCGTGCCCCTCGACGTCCGCCACGTCGCGCGCGCCTAACGTGTCCAGCATCCGCTGCACGCGGTAGCTGCGAATCACTTCGTAGATCTCCGGTCCGGCCGCGCCCTTCCCGTCGGCACGAACGGTATCCGTCCACGTTGTCCCGGAATGCAGCGGCGTCGCCGGCAGTTGGAGGAGCAAATCGATGGCCGGCGACGGATCCGGCGGCTGTCGATCGATGGTGCGCACCCGACCGTTAGGCGCGAGCGCGAAGACATGCTGCTGCAGCCGCCGGCTCACGTCCAACAGCTGGTTGCGCACGGCCACCTCGCGCTCCGTCGCCGTGCCGCCCCAACCGTGCGACTCGACGCTCAGTTCGTGGCGCGGAGGACCAATGGTATCCGCGCCGCGCAGCCAGTACATCCGGTACGGATTGTCGATGGTGTACCGGAGCGTGTCGTGCCGAACCGCATACTGCGTTGCCTGCGCGACCGCGCTCGCCGCTCCGCCGATTACGGCTGCGATCACGAGAGACGCGATGAGCCGCGGCTCGAATCGACGGCCCGATGCGTGGACGGCGCTCATCGTCGCTGTCACGAGCGGAGCATCGCGCTCTGGATGTTGCTCGGCATGGCGTAGAATACCGCGAGCAACCCGATGACCACCAGTCCGGCGATCGGCGAAGCCAGCCCGATCAGCGTGGCCGCGGGATAGAGCGTTAGGCCGACGATGTTCCATGCCCGGAGGCCGCGCCGCGTCGACGGATCGGCGGCCATCGCGGCGCGCTGCAGCAGCACGTACGCGATCGAGATCGCCGTCAGCGTCAGACCGTAGTACACGATCGTCGGGCGCGTCACGCCGTACTGGGCGAACACGTAGGTGGGAAACGGGAGGAACGAGATGAGCCCGAGGAGCAGCAGGTTCGCCACCTGAATCCCGTGTGTCACGCGCTCGGCGTGGTGCAGCAACGCGCCGTGATTCACCCACATCACACCCACGGTCGCGAACGTGGCCGCATAGGCAAGGTACTGCGGCCAGATCGCGAGCAGCGTGTGCGCCTGCCCTCCCGGCGCCGTGGCCGGCGAAGCATTGCCCGGCAAATGGATCTGGAGGACCAACAGCGTAATCGCGATCGAGAACACGCCGTCGCTGAAATTCTCGAAGCGGGTCTTGCCGAGTATGGGACCAGCGGGATGGTGAACCATGAGGTGCCTCGATGCGCGGGATGCGTGAACCGCTCGTCGGCGAGGTCCGGATGCCTGCGACTTCGCGTGTTTCTCCAAGCGAACGTAGAAATTTGACGCGGGGCCCCGTGAGGTCCATAGTGAGGACGCGCACAACCCGCGGCGATG
>DASYXE010000019.1:0-15194 GCA_035935375.1 Gemmatimonadaceae bacterium
GGGGGTGGCACGTCGCCCTGCGCGATGCGTCCCGCGAACCCTTCGACGACCGCCGTTTTGCCCACGCCGGCCTCGCCGACCAGAATCGGATTGTTCTGGCGGCGCCGCGTGAGGATGTCCACCACCTGCCTCACCTCGAAGTCGCGGCCGAGGACGGGGTCGATCTTGCCGTCGCGCGCTTTCTGCGTGAGGTCGACGGTGTATTGATCCAAGTTAGGCGTACGGCCGCCCGCCGGCCGCGGCACGCTCTCGCCGGATTCCGGAGCGCCACCTGCGGCTCCAGTTTCCTCCGACGACGACGCGACGATCGCGGCCAGGTCCTTCTTCAGCGCTTCGGATGGAATCTTCGTGAACTCCTTGCTCGCATCGCCCACCATGCGCGCGAGCTCGGGATCCGACGCGAGCGCCAGAATCGTGTGACCGCTCCGTACTTTCTGCGCGCCGAAATCGACCGAGCCGATCGTCCACGCCTCGGTGAACATCTCGACCAGCTTCGGGCTCAGCGCCGGCGTGCGCGCGTTGCCGGACTTGAGCCGGTCGAGGCTGCGGGTGAGCTCGCCCGCCAGACGCGAGCGGTCGATGCCATAGTGCTTGAGGATGAACGTCAGGTCGCTGTCCGGCACGTCCAGCAGCTTCATCAGGTAGTGCTCGACTTCCACGTCGTAGTGGGTGCGCGAGAGGCACAGGCCGGCAGCCGACTCGAGCGCGTTGCGTGTCACCGGATTCAGCTTGCCGATGAGATGCTTCAGGTTGACGGTCATGGGGCGCCGGTCCGGGCGTTAGAGAGTGAGAACGGTTTCGTCGGGATCATGGTCGAGCGGCGTGGTGCGCAGCCAGGTGCACCAGCCTAACGGAGCAGCGCCGCCATCGTCGGCGCCGAGCACGCACGCCGGGACGTCGTCGCGATCGAGCACCAGCTGCACATCGACGTCGATCCGGCCGCCGGTAAAGAACGCCGCCAGCGCGCGCAGCTCGTCGTGCGCGCCGCCGTCGGGCAGGAACAGGTCGTACTTGGCGCGCGGCATCGGCCCCAGCCGGATGCGGATGCGCGCTTGCTGGTCCCAGGTCTCGTCGCCGGCGACGGCGCCGAGCCCGAGCGCGGAGGAGTCGGCGTCGTCCACGCCTAACGCACACTGCGTGGGGGCGTCGAGCGGATACCAGCCGCCCACGAACTGTTCGATCTCGGCCGGCACGCCGAAGTAGTCTTCGACGAGCTGCTCGAGCGCGACGGCGGGCCGCGTCGGCAGCGCGAACAACCCGCTGTAGAACAGGAGCGATTCGTCGCGCACCGGAAGCCGCCGGCCGAGTCCCGGTGTCCCGATGCCGACGAGGTCCATGAGGTGGCGCATGAGCGGGTCCGTTTGGCCCCGTTCGTGCGGCACGATGAACCGGTTCTTCTCCCACGCGCGATAGAACAGCGAGATGATGCGGTGGTTGAAGATGTCGATGAAATCCCGGCCCGCCGTGTCGCGCACCCGTTCGCGCTCGGCGATGAGCGACGTGTAGTGCAGCGGGAGCACGCCCTGCGGTCCGGTGAGGCCCATGAAGTTGACGCGCATGCGCGCCGGGCCATCCTCGTCCAGATCGAGCGACTGGATCTCGCTGGCCGGGAACGAGATCGCCGCGTGCGCGCCGAAGCGCACGACTTCACCGTTAGGCGGTCCGAACCCTCCGACGGGCGCCCGCGTCGGGTGCAGCCGTTCCAGGTGATGAACGGCCTGGAAGAACTCGAACGAGTTCGGGTCGTCGCGGAGCGCGCGCTCGAGCGCCTCGGAGGTCAGAGGAGCGTCTTCCATCCGGCCCTCGGCGGCCACACGCGCATCACGTCCTTCCGCTGCGTGGTGCGCGCGGCAAGAATCGAGAAGCTGTTGAGCGATGCGTACAATCCCAGGAACCGCTCGAGCACCGTCGCGAACAGGAACGCGCCGCCGCCCGTGAACTGCTCTTCGTCGAGCGTGACATCGACGCGGGTGCCGCGCGCGAAGCTCAGCCCGTGCGCCGACGACACGCGCGAGTACGCCGGCTGGCTCGTGACGTCGACGAGGCCCTGGATCTGTTTTTCCGCGGCGGCGCTGTCGGCGAAGTTGTGCAGGCGCAGAATCTCGCGCAGAGCGTCGGCGCCGCCGTCGATGAGCGACAGGTAGTTGAGCGACAGCTGCGAGATGAGCCGCCACAACTGCGGCTGGCCTAACGGTGGCTCGACCACCGAGGTCGGCTTCGCGATCGCCGTGATGCGCTTGATCGGGCCCCCACCGTCGAGCTCGAAGTCGCCCGCGTCGCTGCCGAACGGCAGCCGGCTCGGCAAGTCGGCGTTGTAGCAGGTGAGGCGCGCCGTCACGGCGTCGGCATCGGGTTCGACGGCCCTCGACGACAGATCCACGAACGAGAGATACACGTCCGAGCCGCCATCGGGTCGCCATCCGGCCGTCCGCCTCACGGCGTGCCAGAACAGCTGCGGCGTGTGTCCGTTCGTCGCGTGGCGGTACGAGTAGAACGGCTCGAACCGCTGCGGCGCGCTCGCGCCGGGCGACACGCCCAACACATCGTCGACCGAAAAGATCGAAATCGACTGGCGCCGTCGGGCGTCGGCCACCAGCTGGTATTCGTGCTGCCGCTGCGTGAGGAGAATCGGCTCCGATGTCTGCGAGAACAGGTTCACCGCCGGCGTACAGCCTAACCGGATCGTCCGGTTGCCGATGCCGGCCTCGAGCATCGACCGGCGGTCGGCGCGCTCGAAGGGCGAGATGAACAAGATGAGCTCCACGCGTTCGCCGAACCCCGCGGCGCGCAATTGCGACAGCCCCGCGAGGTCGAAGAACAAAAACTTCTCCGGGAACGTGAAGTACTCCTGCAGCATCCGATAGCCGACGAACGAGCGGCGCGGATACGGCAGCATCCCATCGTCGGCGCCGAACCCGGCCGGCGTCAGCGCGCTCGCAGGCAGCGGAATCGCGCGACCGCCGGCCGCCTTCCCCGCCGGATCGCGCGCCACGATGCGCACGCAGTTGTTGCCTAACAATTCGTAGAGCGCGTAGACCGTCGACGCATCGCCGGCGATGTGGAACCGCAGCGTGTCCAGCGCGAGCTTGCCGAACGACACGTCGGGGAAGCACGTGAGCTCGATGCGCAGCGCGGCGATGGCATCGGGCGCCTTGATCGGCGGACGCAACCGGTCCGGCGTGGTCCACTGCACGGCCGACACGGTGATCGGCCACAGCATCGTCTCGTACGCCGTGCGGAACTTGCACGGCGTGCCCGCCACGGGACGCGAGAGCAGTTGCGACCCGCGCGGAATTCGCACGCCCGTCATCACCTTGCCCTGCTCCGGGTCGAGTTGAAACTCGACCAGCGTCATCGACGGGATGGGCCGGATGTAGTGCGGGTAGACGATGCTCAGCAGCGCATCGCTGATCTCGGAAAAATCGTCGTCGAGCTTGAGGTGGACCCGCGCCGCGAGGAACGCGAACGCTTCGATCATCCGCTCGACGTGCGGGTCCTCGCACTTGCTCGGCTCGATCTGGAGCCGGCCGGCGACTTTCGGGTACGCCTGCGCGAACTCGGCGCCCAAGCGGCGCAGAAATGTCAGCTCGCGCTCGTAGAAGAAGAGGAGCTGATCACGCACCGGCGTCTCCCTTCACCTGATACTCGCCGCTCGACGCGTCGAGTGTGGTGTCGAACAGCACCGGCTCGGGATTGGGATCCATGCGCAGGAGCGCGTGGATCACGAAGTGCAGGTCGCGGCGGTTCGGCGTGTTGCCCGCCTCCTCGACCAACGACGCGCGCACGTTGGTGAGTCGCGGCTCGTAGAGCGAGATGGCGTCCTCGACCAGCCGGAGCAACCGCGTGCGCGAATCGTGCGCATCGCGGCTCATCGAGCTGATGTCCGGCAAGCCGTAGTTGTAGAGCGACGACTTGAGCTCCGGCAGCGCATCGGTTGCCGGTTTCGCCGTGCGGCGCGTGTTGAGCAGCGACTCGAGGTCGCGGTGCACCGACCGCTTGAGGTCGCGCACGGACTGCGCCCACGTGATGGCCGGCTCGCTCTGCTCGCGCGGCGACAGGTCGATCAACCGGTCCAACAACGACTGTTGGACCGTGCGCTCGAGCTCGGCGCGCGAGGCGGATGACCGGCGCGGAGACACCGGTCAGCCCTGCCCGAATCCGATGGCCTGCAGCGGATCGAGCCGCGCGATGCGCGTGTAGAGGTCCTGGCGCGTGCTGGAATCGCCGTCGAGTTTCTCGAGGCAGCGATACATGAGAGCCATGGGCCGAGCGACAAGCTCGCCCGCTTCCCACTCGTCGAGCTTGTGCGCTTCGATGTCGGCCATGAGCTCCTGCAAGATGGGTTGAGCGACCTGTACGAAGCCCGCGTCGACCATCACGCGTGCGAGCTCGGCCTGGCGGAGAAAGCGTCCGCGGCGCGTCTTCTCGCGATCGAGCGCGCGCATGAGCAGTTGGATCGCTTTCTCGGGGCGGCCGGCGCGCACTTCGGCGGCGGCGCGCTCCAAGCCCGCGCGTCCCTCACGCTCGCGGGCTTCGGTGCTCACGAGCGCCGGCGCGGCGATCGCGGCCTCGTCCGCGCCGTCCTCCTCGCCGCCGATGATCTTTTCGTCGCGCAGCCACGACAGCGTCGCGCCTGTGGCCGTGGGCATGTCGTCCATGAGCGCCATGGACGGCAGCGACGGGATCGCGCCCAACAGCGCGCGGAGCTCGCCCCGAATGGACGACGCCACGATCGCGAAATCCTCGCCTAACGCCTGGCACGCGGTGAGCGCGTAGCGTTGCAGGTCCAGCCAGCCGCGTCCCACCGGCGTTCCCATCACGGTCTCCGCCATCTCGAGCAGCTGGTCCCACGCCGAATCCAGCATGAGGCCGCGCAGCTGCGTACGCATCTGCGTGGTGGGCGCCTCGAGCAGCTTGGGATCCGGGTTGCTGCCCGCGGCGCGCAACTCGCCCCACCGTAAGGCGCGGAGCATGAGATACGACGCGGGGCTCAGCGGCTCCGTGCGCCTGAGGAACCGCGCGGCCGAGATCACGCGGGACGCCGCGTCGTTCCGGTCGACCGGCTCGGCGGAGAGCACGCGCGCGCCATCGCTCGGCGTGCCTAACGCAGCACCGCTCGCATCCGCGGCGCCCGCGAGCGCGACCGGCGCCGCTTCCACCGGATCCGGATCCTGCTCGAGTTTCCTGGCCAACAACTGCCCAACCACGCGCTGCTCTTCCTGCAAAACGTCGCGCAGCTTGAGAAAGCTCGGCGCCGCGTCGCCGAACTTGTCGCGCGAGAAGGCGTCGAGCGCCTGCAGCGACTCGATGGTCCCCGCGACATCGTGCGCGAGCTGTTTGACGAACGCTTTGGGTGTGTCGGCGAACGCCTTGTCGAACTCTTCGATGGTGGGCTTCCGCGCGGCGATGGCTTCCTCGCGCTTGGTGCGCTTGGCGGAGTCGCCATCGGCCTCCTGCTCGGTCCCGATGCTCCGCGCTTCGGCGTACTGGAGATACGTGTGCCCGGCGCGATTGATCGCCGCCATCTTGACCGGGATCTCGAGCTTGAGGCCCATCCACTCGAGGGGCGCCGCGCGCATCTCGAGGTCGCCGTCTTCGACTGCCGGATAGACGGTCTCCCAGTATTGGTCGAGCAGCCCGCGCGTCACGTCGAGCGTCGCGCGGAACGAGCCGAAGCCCTCGCGGCGCAGCATCGCTTCGCCTAACCACGCGGCGAGCTGCAGGTCCTTGCTGCGCGTCGCCAGCGCATCGCCCGCGAGTTTGATCACGAGCGGCCAGTCCGCGACTTTGCGCGCGTGCTGCCACTCGCCTTGCGGCGCGTCATCGTCCTCGCGGCGGGCTTCCTTGATCTTCTCGTAGACCGGGTCGTAGCGCAGGTCTGCGCCCGCCGGGTTGTCTCCGGCGATCGGGTTCAGCAGATCATCGCGGAGAGGCATGGAGCCGATCAGGACGCGGTCGCGGGAGCGACCGCAGGGGCGATGTCCAGCTCGCGCACCTCGAGGATGGGGAACTCCTCACCGTCCACCAGCAGCATCTTCTGCCCGACGGGAACCGAGGTGCCGTCCTCGAGCTCGCGCCATTCGGTGACGCGGCCCAACCGCACGTGATCGTTCGGATCCTCGGTGCTGAGCGGCGTGAGCGCCGGGAGGATGACTTCGCCCAGGTCGAGTCCCTTGAACTGCGGGCCCGTCTTGAGCACGGCCGGCGGCCACAACAAGTCGCGCAGCCGCTTGGGCGGCGACATGCGCAACGACGCGATGTGCTCGAGCGGCAAGAGCGTGTACTGCCCGGCTGCGAACACCTCGAGGCGCGCGCCGATGCGCGGATCGCCGTCGACCAACGATGAGAACGGTGTTCCGTTGATCGTGCCCGAGACCGGATGCAACGCGGTGCCCGCCTGCGGCACCGCGTCCTCGCGGAACATGCGGTCTCGCGTTAGGCAGGCGTGCAGGGCGCTCCGATACAACAGCGCGCCCATGCCGGACTGCGGCCCCGCCTGCGCGAGCACGTCGAGATGCTTCTCGGCGCGTCCGTACTGGCCGGCGAAACAGAGCAGCTCGAACAGAAACGTGCGCCGCTGGGTGTCGGTCGGGTTGTCCCGAACCTCGACACCCAGGGCGTCGATTGCCGCATCGAGTTGCCCCGCCTGAAAGAGCTCTCGCGCTCTCATGCGAAGCGCTCGATCATCAAGCCTTGGCGTTCGTCTTCAGGTTCCAACCCGCGATCACCGCCGAGCCCGGCGAGCCGTCCGCCTTCTGCGGCGTGTACGTCACGTTCACCTGACCGTACACCAGCGACACGGATTCAGCCGGCGTGTCGTCGCCGCCGCTCGCGCCGGACCACTGGATCGATTCCACGAAGACTTCGGTGAACTCGTACTTCAGATAGCTGATGGACTTGTCGCCGCCGGACTTGTTCAACGTCAGCGTGGCCTTCGGGAAGTGTTTTCCATCGCAGCACATCTGGAACATCTTGGGGCTCGCGGCATCGGTCTTCTTCATGAAGTTGAAGCCACTCAACGACACCTTGCCGGCCCCGGCTCCAGCACCGCTGGTTCCGATGCTCGTCGGGTTGGACGCACCCATGCTGAACGAGTAGATCTCGATCCACTTCTCGAATCCACTCCGCACGGACTCGCCCTCCACCCCGTCGAGCTTGAGATATGCATCGAACGCCATGACGTACTCCTCCTCGAAATGATGTGCGCTACAGGACCTTCGATTTGTCGACCAACGGTGCTACTTCGCGGGTGCCGGCAGCTCCGCGACCAAACGCATCGATACGCTCAATTCGTCCAACTGGAAATGCGGCCGGAGGAACGCGACGGCGCGGTACGCGCCCGGCTTGCCGGGCACTTCCTGCACCTCGACGTTCGCTTCCCTGAGCGGCCGCTTGGCCTTCACGGTCAACGGCGCGTCGTCGTTGCCAACCACGTAGTTCGCGATCCACGTGTTGAGGAACGACTGCGCTTCACTCTTCGACATGTATCCGCCGATCTTGTCGCGCATCATCGCCTTCAAGTAGTGCGCGAACCGCGATACGGCGAAGATGTAGGGCAGCTGCGCCGAGATCCGCGAATTCGCGGTCGCGGCATCGCTCGTGTAGATCTTCGGCTTCTGCGCCGACTGCACGCTGAAGAAGCACGCGTTGGACGAGCCCTTCTGGTGCACCAGCGGCGCGAAGCCGAGGTCCGCCAGCTCCTTCTCGCGGCGGTCGGTGATCGGCGTTTCCGTCGGGCACTTCATCGCGACGTCGCCCGAGTCGGTGCGGAAATTGTGCGTCGGCAGTCCTTCCACCATGCCGCCGCTTTCGACCCCGCGGATACACGCGCACCAGCCGTACTGCGCGAAGGCGTTGGTCACGCGCGCGCCTAACGCCCAGGCCGCGTTGCCCCACAGATACCGGTCGTGCTCCGTGCCGTCCACGCGCTCGTCGTAGTTGAACGCATCCACCGGCACGTTGTTGGGTCCGTAGGGCTCGCGCAGCAGCATCCGCGGCAGCGTCAGCGCCACGTAGCGCGCATCCTCGCTCTGGCGGAACGCCTTCCACCGCGCGTATTCCGTGGTGTCGAACACCTTGGCCAGATCGCGCGGCGAGTCGAGCTGCGTGAACGACTCCAGGTTGAGCATCTCGGGCGACGTGCCGGTGATGAACGGCGCATGCGACGCCGCCGCCACCTGCGCAATCTTCTCGAGCAGCTCGATGTCCTGGCCCGACTTCTCGAACTCGTAGTCGCCCACGAGCGCGCCGAACGGCGCACCGCCGAACACGCCGTACTCTTCCTCGTACACCTTCTTGAACAGCGCGCTCTGATCGAATTCGGGCGCGCGCTGCAGATCGCGCAGCAGGTCCTTCTTGCCCACGTTCAAGATCTTGATCTTGAGCATGTCGCTCGTTTCCGACTGGCCGAGCATGTAACGCAAGCCGCGCCACGTGCCCTCGAGCTTCTGGAACTCCGGCGCGTGCATGATCTCGTTCAACTGCAGCGAAATCAGATGATCGATCTGCGCGATGCGCGCGTTGATCATGACCTCTGTGTCCTTCGACACGGTGATCTGCCCGGCGAGCACTTCGGACACGAACTGCTTCACCATGTCCTTGCCGCGCTCCTTCGTGGCGGCGTCCTTGCCCAACCGACCCTGCTCGACGATCTGATCGAGCAATCCCAGCTCGGTGGCCTCGGCGGCGGCTGTGGCCTGTGCGGCCCTGGCTTCAGGCATTGGAGCCTCCATCGGTGCCGAGTTCCGCGCGCAGCTTCTTCATTTTTTCGTCGTCGCCAAGGGTGGATTGCAGGATGTCGTCTAACTTCTCGTTGCCCTGCAGCGTGCCGCGCAGGTCCGCCAGTTTGCTGCGCAGGTCGAGCAGCTCCTTGAGCGGCTTCACCTGGCGCGCGACCGCGTCGGGCGAGAAGTCATCCAGACTCTTGAACGTGAGATCGACGCCGAGTTTCCCGGCATTCGGGTCTTCGCTCAGCTTATTCTCCACCGAGAACGCCAGGTGCGGCTTCATGCTGGCGATCACGTCGTCGAAGTTGTCCAGCGTCACGTCCACGAACTTCCGGTCCTTGAGCTTCGCGAGCGGCTCAACCGGTTGGCCCGAGAAATCGCCGAGCACGCCCATCACGAACGGCAGCTCCTTGACCTCGATCGCGCCACCCGTCTCCACGTCGTAACTGATGTTGACGCGGGGCGGTCGTACGCGCTCCAACTTCTTCTGCGTGCTCTCCTTTGCCATGACTGGGCTCCTGATCAGCGGTGGTACCGGGTACCGGGTGAGGGGCGAGGTTGTTCGTTAGCAATCGACAAAGTGGAAGAACGCCGGCACCGAGCTTGGGAGCCCGATCACGGCGCGGGGGAATCCGGGAGCTAAGGGGACCTGCTTGTCGCACGCACTGCGACACCCTTCTCTGACTGGAGACCAACGCGCCGATCATACGGGCCGACTGGCTGGGTGTCAAGAAAACACGCCTTGGCTGCGCGTGCCGTGCCGCGCAACGTGGTTTCGATGTACGCTGCGGCACAATTCGTTCGGGACGCGCGACACGACGTGGGCTTCACGCGATGCTCGGCGGCGACGGTAACAGATCGGTTTCGAGGCATCCGGCGTTCACGAAAAACGACACGAGCGACGCCAATGCTTCCTCGGCTCTGTCCGGGCCGACCACCCCGTCTGCAACCAGGGCATGCGCCAGATCGCGCACTCGCACGGCTTCCGTGCAACGGGCCAGTATTGCGCCGGTCTCGGGCGAGCACTCGACGCTCGTCCGGAACGGCGTCTCCATCACGAGCTCGATCCGTTCGACGCGCCATGCGCCATCCACGAGCTGCTGGTCCGACCTGATGCGCGCGCCGTCGCGACACCGCACTCGAGAGTCGAGCAGGCGTTCCCCGAATCCGGGGGACTCGCGCAATCGTCGCCAATCGAGCTCCCAATCGAGTGCGTCTCCCAGTCGTGCAGTGCCCACTGACCGCCGCACCGTGAGCGGAGTGCGCGGCAACGCGTGGCGCTCGATCACCATTGAGGCGTAGACCAGCTTTTCGGCGCCCATGGCTTTGTACGCGGCCATCTTGGCCTCCGCCTCTGCCGCCGTGGACCCGCCGGCGCGTGCGAGGGCGCTGAAATAGTCCGATGGCTCCCGCGCGACTCGAACCGCGAGGACCACATCGAACTCGTCGTGCGACGGACCGAGCATCGCGCGCAGGCGGGTTTCGAGCGGGGCGTTCGTGCGATCCGTAGCCACGCACGTCATGTAGTACCGTCCACCAGGCTCGAGGAACTCGGGCAATCCGGCCAGCAGGGCGCGCGTGAACTGCTCGCCATCGGGGCCGCCGTCGCGATAGATCATCGTCTGCTCGGGCGACGCGATGTACGGCGGATGGGCCACGATGCGATCGAACGTGAGTCCGCGCACCGGTTCATACAGATCGCCCTGAACCGCGCTGAAATGCTCCAGCCGGTTGAGCTCGGCATTGAATCGGGCATAGCGTGTGGCACGTTCGGTCACGTCGGCCGTCCACGCGTGTCCGCATGTCCGCGCCGCCATCAGCGCCGCTATGCCCGTTCCACCACACATCTCCAGAAACCGCTCGCAGCGAGTCCGTGGTAAGGACGTGACGAAGTCCCGAGTGTTCTCGGTGATTGCCGGATACACCGCGTCCGATGGCAACGGATTGGGCGACCCCACGGCACTCCCCGGCAAATCGGATATCAACCACAGGCCCTGCGTCGGATAGAGGAGCACGGTAGCGAACCGTTTCGACGCATCGCTGGGGGGACCATTCAGCAGACCAAGACTCTCGAGCGCGTGCACCGCGTCGGCAGGCAGGTGCTCCAGGATGCGTGCGCGGTCGAGGAGCTCGCCATCGAGGAACAGGCGGATCAGGACGTCGAGGGCGTCGGCGGTTTCGGCCCGCTCCCGCCCCTCACGGATCGACGTGAAGTCGTAGATCGACGCGACGCCCGTCCGCCGGCAAACGGCTTCTTCCGTGAAGCCCGCGTGCTCGAGGAGCGCGCGCAGCGCGTCCATCGCTCCGGCATCGGTGGAGGCGATCCTCGTCGAGGTGGGCGTGACGGTCGCGGTCATGGCTGAGCGGCATGCCACCGGCCCGCCAACGCGGTCGCCGGTTGCGCAATGGATTGGAAGCGGACGAGCAGCGCGGCATCCTGATCCTTGAGCGACGCGAGGGGCATGATCCCGCACTCGAGCATCCGGTTGGAGGAGCGCTCCGTTAGGAGCACTTCCGCGCACGGCGTGGCCTGCACGTCGCCGTTGGAGCGCTGCAGCACGTACGGCAGCCCGGTGAGCTCGCGCCGCGATCCCGGCCGCATGCGCCAGCCCGCG
Source organism: Gemmatimonadaceae bacterium (assembly GCA_035935375.1). Classification (GTDB taxonomy): domain Bacteria; phylum Gemmatimonadota; class Gemmatimonadetes; order Gemmatimonadales; family Gemmatimonadaceae; genus JADGGM01. The sequence goes on from DASYXE010000019.1 coordinate 11,342, forward strand.
GCCGAGAACGACTGCGCGAGCAACACCGCGCACGCGAACGCCGCGTTCGCCCAGAGAAACTCCCGATGCTCGTACGGCGCGCCTAACTCCTCGAACGCGAACCGGTCGCATTCCTCGCCGTCCGCTCCGTAGGGCAGACGCGCGAGGAATCGCGGCGCGGCGAGTCCGATGTACGCGGCGTCGCGCGACGCGCGCAGCGTGTCCCAGGCGGGGATCGCGCGCGTCGACCACTCCGACGCATCGGTCGACCGATCGAACGTCGGTGCGCCGGCGAGCCGCGGCGCGGCGCCGGCCAGAAACGGCGCGCCGGCTGCGCGCGCCATCGCGCCTAACCGAGACAGCACGAGGAGGTCGGCGTCGTCCCAGCCGAACGTGAACGCGCCCACGAGCAGCGACCACGGTTGCGCGCCCGGCGTGCCGGCCGACCCGTCGACGATGATGCGCCAGAGCGCGCTCCGCTCGCCCGCGCCGTCGGTGCCGAGATCGGACACGAGCTCGGCGGCCGACACGTCGAGCAGATGGATCTCGAGATGGTCGTCGGTCTCGAGGCGGCGCGTCAGCATCCACACGGAGCGCCACGCCGCCTCGACCGCCTGGAACGCACGGTGGTGCAACACACCGCGCATTGCGTTAGCAATCGCGCGGTCGACGCGCGCGACCAACGCATCCTGCCGCGGATCGGCATCCGGCACGAGGTACGGCTCGATGGCGCGTCGGATGAGGACCTGCAGCGCGTCGTCCGACGGCTCGGCCGCCTGCAGCGGCTCGCCGAGTATCGCGTCGAGCACATGGCCGGGCGCGGGCGGCCGCATCGCGCGCGACGCACTCGCGTCCTCGTTGCTCGCGTCCGCAGCAGACGCGCGATCGCCGTTGGTGAGCTCGCGCGCGGCATCGGCGAACGTGGCCGGATTCGCGAGCCGCGCGCGCATCGCGCGCAACGACCGGAACAACGGCAGCGTGTCGTAGAGATGGTCGGGATGAAAATCCTCGATCGATGTGATCGGCACGATCACGTCGTCACCCGACCCTCGCTCGAGCACGATTTCCGGTGCGGTCTGCGCAATCACGTCGTCGACGCAGTCGCGATCGACGGGAATGGGATGGCGATTGGAGAGTGGCGCGTGCGAGGGCGCGCCGGCGCGCGCTCGATCCCCGCTGAAATCGCCCAAGACCAGAATGCGGAACGGCGTCTCATCGTCCGGCACCTTGGCCGAGCGCACGCGTCCCGCATTGACGTCCAACTCGATATGTGCCCTTCGCTGGTGATCCGACATCGCACATCGCAGTAGAGACGGACAATCTCGTCGCCCGATGACGAGTGTCAAGGTCGATGTCGACATGACCTCGGGGTTGGTACAGTTTTGGACGCCGATTCGTTGCACACTGACAATTCGGTATCGCGACGCTACCTTAGGGCGCCATGAGACAGATGCAGCCGGTCCTCTGGACGAAAGGGGTGCTGTTGAGCCCCCAGCACCTGCAAACGCAGGATCGGTTTCTCGAGGACCTCATCCAGTTCCAACTCTCCGGCCTTACGTACTGTCCGTGGGGCTTTCACCGGCTCGAGATCGATCACGAAGCGCTCGCGGCCGGCTCGTTCGCGATTTCTCAAGCGGCTGGCATTTTCCCCGACGGGCTGTTGTTCGACTTGCCGGTCAGCGATCCGGCGCCGGCGCCCAAAGTACTCGAGGGTGCGTGGGAGCAGGACCAGACGGAGTTGGACTTGTATCTCGCGGTACCGGAGTATCGCACGAGCGGGCACAACGTGGCGGTCGAGGCGGGTGACTCGAGCGCCCGATACGCGGCGGAAGTCTTGCTGCGGCGCGACGAGAACACGGGGCTCGCCGAGAAACCGATCCAGGTGGCGAAGAAGAATTTTCGCCTGCTCGTGCAGGGCGAGTCGCTCGAGGGAAACTCCACGCTGCGCGTGGCTCGCATTCGTCGCTCGGCGACGGGCGATTTGTCGCTCGACCCGCAGTTCGTTCCGCCGCTCATCGACATCGGGGCGAGCGATTTCATCATCGCGATCGCGCGCCGGTTGGTCGAAATCCTTTCGGCGCGTAGCAGCGTGCTCTCGGGCACGCGGCGCCAAAAGAATCAGAGCCTCGCCGATTTCAGCATCGCCGACGTGGCGAGCTTCTGGCTCCTGTACACGATCAACACGTATTTCCCGCAGCTGCGACATCTGTACGAGACGAAGCGCGGGCATCCGGAAGAGCTGTTCACGGCGATGCTGTCGTTAGCCGGCGCGCTCACGACGTTCTCGACGGTGGTGCATCCGCGCGATCTGCCGGCGTACGAGCACGACGACCTCACGTCGTGCTTCACGAAACTGGATGAGCAGCTGCGGATGCTGTTGGAGACGGTGGTGCCATCCAATTGCGTGTCGCTGCCGCTGCGCCTGGTGCAGCAGTCGATCTACGCGACGGCGTTGGATCAGGACAAGTACCTCACGGCTCCGCAGCTCTATCTCGCGATCGACGCGAACATGAGTCCGGCCGATCTCATTCAGCGAGCGCCGGCGCTGATCAAGATTTCATCGGCGGACCGAGTGGATCACCTGATCCGTCAAGCGCTCGCGGGCGTGCCGCTCACGTACACGCCGAATCCGCCGCCCGCGGTCCCGGTCAAGGTGAGCTCCCACTATTTCCAGGTGGGCAAGAGCGGGGGCGAGTGGGAGGCGATCGTGCGGGCGCGGAACCTGGCCGCGTACGTGCCGGCGGATTTCCCGAGTCCGCAGCTCGAGTTGCTCGTCGTGCTGCCGCCTAACCGGTAAGGCGGACAAGGCAGGACACGGCCGGACAAAGCCGGTAAGGCGGACACGGCCGGACACAACCGGACCGCGCGGTGCGATTGGTCGGGCTTTGTCCGGCCTTGTCCGCCCTTATTTCTTGATGATGAAATACGCCACGAGCGCGATCGCCAGAATGACGATCACGTTGAGCGCGATCACCAGCGGCATGTAGGACGGCTTGCGCACCGGCACGGCCGGTGCCGCGGCTGCGTTAGGCACGGCGGGCGCCGCCGGCGCCGAGCCGACGGCCGGCACCGCGGGCGGCGTCGCCGAGTTCAAGATTCGCGTGAACTCGCTCGGCACGTGCGCCGGTTGGCCGGCGGGCGCGGCGAATACCGGAGGTGGAAGCGTCGGCACCGGGATCATCGGTGCACCCGGAGGCGCGGGCGCCGCGGGCGGTGTGCTCGACGGATGGCTCGGCGGCATTGGCGAGGCACCGAAACTCGGCGCCGCCGGAACCGATGACATGCGCGGGACTTGCGGGGCCGGCGGAATCGGCGGCGTCACCGGATGGAGTGACGGCATGGGCATCGCGCCAAAACGCGGCTCCGGAATCACCGGTGCCGCGGGCGTCGGGGGTGGCGGCGCGACCGGCGGCACCACCACCGGCGTCGGCTCCGGTGTGCGCGGCCTTGACGCACCCATCATACCGGTCGCACTCGCCGACGCCGGTGCAGGCGGCGCGGGCGGCATCACGCTTGGCATCGGCATGAACGGCTGGGGCGGCGCCGCTGATGGCGGCGTCGGCATCGCCGGTCGCTGCGACGCCGGCGTGACGCCGGGGACCGGCGGCGCATAGAGCGGCCCGCTCGGCGCGGGGCGATCCGGACCAGCCGACAGACCACCCATCTGGAAGATCCGCGTGAACTCGCCGGGGGCAGCTGGGGGCGGAGGCGGTGGCGGCGCGACGGGCGGCGGCGCCGGCTTTGGCACCGGAGTGGAAGCCGGTTGACTAACGCTGGCCGGCGGTGTCGCGGGACGCGACGGCGCCGGCGGTGGCGGAGGCGGCGCGAACGGCTGGGCCGGTGGCGGCTGGGGGGCCGGCGGCCGAGGTGCGGC
>DASYXE010000020.1:0-4908 GCA_035935375.1 Gemmatimonadaceae bacterium
TGCTGGCGATGGGACCGGTGGCGAGCCAGGAAGCCATCAAGGAGCTCGGCACCAACGGCGGCGGGTTCTTCAATGCGAACTCCGCGCATCCGTTCGAAAACCCGACGCCGCTCACGAACCTGCTCGAAATGCTGGCCATCATCTGCATCCCCGCAGGCCTTACGTACACGTACGGGCGCATGGCGCGCAACCAACGGCACGGTTGGGCGATCTGGGCGGCGATGCTCATCCTGCTCGTCGCCGGCATCGGCACCTCCTATCGCGCCGAAGCGCGCGGCAACCCGATCCACGCCGCGCGGGGCGTCGATGTCGCCGCGAGCGCCACCAATCCGGGTGGCAACATGGAGGGGAAGGAGGTCCGCTTCGGCATCGTCAACTCGGCGTTGTTCGCGACCGTGACCACCGCGACGTCGTGCGGCGCGGTGAACAGCCAGCACGATTCGTTCACGCCCGTGGGCGGCATGGTGCCGATCGTCAACATGCAGTTAGGCGAAGTCGTGTTCGGCGGCACCGGCGCCGGCCTCTATGGGATGATCGTGATGATCATTCTCACGGTGTTCATCGCCGGGCTGATGGTCGGACGCACGCCGGAGTACCTGGGCAAGAAGATCGAGGCGCGCGAAGTCCAGATGGCCATGCTGTACGTGCTGGTGTTCGCCGGCGCCATCCTCGTGCTCTCGGCGCTCGCTGCCGTGACGCCGGCGGGGCTCGAGGGCCTCAACAACCGCGGCCCGCACGGCCTGTCGGAGGTGCTCTACGCCTTCAGCTCGACGGCCGCCAACAACGGGAGCGCGTTCGCCGGCCTAACCGGATCCACGTACTTCTACAATACGCTGTTCGGCTTCAACACGCTCATCGGGCGGTTCGCGATGCACGTGCCGATGGTGGCGATGGCCGGATTCCTCGCCGAAAAGCGCATCGTGCCGGAGTCGGCCGGGACGTTCCCCGTGACGACGCCGCTGTTCGTCGTGCTTCTCATCTCGGTGATCCTGATCGTCGGAGCGCTCACCTTCTTCCCGGCGCTCTCGCTGGGTCCGGTGGTCGAGCACTTCCTGATGCACGCGGGACGGGTGTTCTAACCATGGCTGTGACCAAGCGTCCGCTGTTCGACCTGCCGATCGTGACGCGCGCCATCCGCGAGGCGTTCGCCAAGACCGCCAGCCCGCGCCACATGGTGCGCAACCCGGTGATGTTCGTGGTCCTGTTAGGCAGCGTGCTCACGACGCTCATCCTCGCGCGCGACATCCTCGCGGGCGCTCAGCGCATCGGCTTCACGCTGCAGATCGCGCTGTGGCTGTGGTTCACGGTCGTGTTCGCCAACTTCGCCGAAGCGATGGCCGAAGGGCGTGGTAAAGCACAGGCGGACAGCCTGCGCGCGATGCGCACCACCACCACGGCCAAGCGTCTCGACGACCACACCAACAAGTTGTCGGCTGAGCCCGTGCCCGCTACGCGCCTCAGGCGCGGCGACTACGTGCTGTGCACGCCTGGCGACATCATTCCCGGCGATGGCGAGGTCGTGGATGGTGTCGCGTCGGTGGACGAGTCGGCCATCACCGGCGAGTCGGCGCCTGTGATCCGCGAATCCGGCGGCGATCGCTCTGCCGTCACCGGCGGAACGCGAGTATTGTCTGATTTTCTCATCATCCGAATCACCGCCAATCCAGGCGAGACGTTCCTCGATCGCATGATCGCGCTCGTGGAAGGCGCCCAGCGGCAGAAGACGCCGAACGAGATCGCGCTCACGATCCTGTTGTCCGGTCTCACCATCATCTTCCTCTTCGCCGTGGCCACGCTCGAGCCGTTCGCGATGTACAGCGGCGGATCCGTGTCCATTCCCGTACTCATCGCGCTGCTCGTGTGCCTCATCCCGACGACGATCGGCGGCCTGTTGTCGGCGATCGGCATCGCCGGAATGGACCGCCTGATCCAACAGAACGTGATCGCGATGAGCGGACGCTCGGTCGAGGCGGCGGGCGACGTCAACACGCTGCTGCTCGACAAGACCGGCACGATCACGTTAGGCAACAGGCAAGCCGTCGAGTTCATTCCCGTGGCCGGCGTGACGCTCGAGCACCTGGCCGACCGCGCGCAGCTGGCGTCGCTGCCCGACGAGACACCCGAAGGGCGTAGCATCGTGGTGTTGGCCAAGGAGAAGTTCGGGCTGCGCGGTCGCGCGCTGGCCGACGGACGCCGCATGTTGATCGCTGCCACCGGCGGGCACGATGGCGATCCCGACGCCGCCAGCGAAGCGGAGTTCGTGCCGTTCTCGGCGTCCACACGCATGAGCGGCGTCAACATGGGCGCGCTGCACGTGCGCAAGGGTGCCGGCGACGCGGTCGCGCGATGGGTGGAGGAGAACCACGGTACCATCCCGACGGGTCTCAAGGCATCCGTCGAGCGCATCGCGCGCGAGGGCGGCACTCCGTTAGTCGTCGCCGAGCGCGCGAACGGCACCGCGCACATGTTGGGCGTGATCTACCTGAAGGACGTGGTGAAGGGCGGCATCAAGGAGCGCTTCGATCGCATCCGCGCGATGGGGATCCGGACGATCATGATCACGGGCGACAATCCGCTCACGGCTGCCGCGATCGCATCGGAAGCGGGCGTCGACGATTTCCTGGCCGAGGCGACGCCGGAAGACAAGATGGCGCTGATCAAGCGTGAGCAGGCCGGCGGCCGGCTCGTGGCGATGACGGGCGACGGGACGAACGATGCGCCTGCGCTCGCGCAGGCCGATGTCGGCGTCGCGATGAACTCCGGCACGCAGGCGGCAAAGGAAGCGGGCAACATGATCGACCTCGACTCCAACCCGACGAAGCTGATCGAGGTGGTCGAGATCGGGAAGCAGCTGCTCATGACGCGCGGGTCGCTCACGACGTTCTCGATCGCCAACGACGTGGCCAAGTATTTCGCGATCATCCCGGCGATGTTCGTGGCCACGTATCCCGCGCTGCGCGGGCTCAACATCATGGGCCTGCATTCGCCCGAATCGGCGATTCTGGCGAGCGTGATTTTCAATGCGCTCATCATCATCGCGCTCATCCCGCTCGCGCTCAAAGGCGTGCGCTACCGGCCCGCGCCGGCGGCGGCGATTCTGCGCCGCAATCTGTGGGTCTATGGCGTGGGCGGTCTGATTGCGCCGTTCGCCGGCATCAAGGTCATCGATATGCTCATTGTGCTCCTGCACCTCGCCTAACCATGCTCAAGAACCAGCTCCGGCCCGCCGTCGTGCTCACGCTCGTGCTGTGCATCATCACGGGGCTCATCTATCCGGGCATCGTCACCGGGCTCGCCCAGCTGCTCTTTCCTCGGCAGGCCCAGGGCTCGCTCGTTGCGTCTCATGGGCGGGTGATCGGCAGTGCCCTGATCGGTCAGCGCTTCGCCGGCGAGAGGTACTTCCAGCCGCGGCCGTCCCACGCCGGGGCCGGCTACGACGATACGCTCTCGGGCGGCACGAACCTGGGGCCCACGAGCGCCAAGCTCGCGGACACGTTGATCGCGAGCGCCGTGGATTCGGCGGTGAACAACGACGGCGCCGTGCGCGGCCGGATCCCCTCGGACATGGTGACGTCGTCGGGCTCGGGGCTCGACCCCGACATCTCTCCCGACAACGCACGGCTTCAGGTTGGGCGCGTCTCCCGGGCGCGGCGCATGGATCCGGCCGCGGTCCAGTCGCTGGTCGACCGGTATACGCACGGACGCCAGTTCGGCGTGCTGGGCGAGCGCCGCGTGAACGTGCTGCGGCTCAACCTCGCCCTCGATTCGGCGCAACGTTCGTCCAACGCGGGGCAGCGTTAGGATGAGGCGCGAGATTGCGACACGTGGGGGACAGGCGATACTGCGAGGCGTGCAGTGTGAGCGGCGACGCGCTGCCTGACGCTGCCCCGGCCGTGCCGCGCGCCGACACCGGCGCGGCGGAATTCCTCACGCTCGTGCGCGAGCGCAAGCGTGGACGGCTCAAGGTGTACATCGGATCGGCAGCCGGTGTCGGCAAGTCGTATCGCATGCTGCAGGAAGCGCACGACCTCAGGCGCCGCGGCGTGGATGTGGTGGTCGGCTTCATCGAGCCGCACAGCCGCGCCGACACGATCGCGCTCATCGGCACCCTCGAGGTGGTGCCGCGGCGCAAGATCGAGTACCGCGGTGTGGTGCTCGAGGAGATGGATGTCGACGCGGTCATCGCACGGCACCCCGACATCGCAATCGTCGACGAGCTCGCGCACACCAACGTTCCCGGCTCCAAGCACCGCAAGCGATGGGAGGATGTGCTCCAGCTGCTCGATCACGGCATCAACGTGATCACTGCCGTCAACGTCCAACACCTCGAGTCGCTCAATGACGTGGTCCAGCGCACGTTAGGCGTGTTGGTGCGCGAGACGGTACCCGACTGGGTGGTCGCGCGCGCCGACCAGGTCGTGAACATCGATCTCTCTGCGGAAGACCTGAGGCAACGCCTGGTGGAAGGGAAGATCTACGGGCGCGAGCGGATTCCAGCGGCGCTCGAGAACTTCTTCACCGAGGAGAACCTGACGACACTCCGCGAGCTCGCCTTGCGCGAGGTCGCGAGCTCCGTCGATCGCGTGCGCGAGGACATCGTGCGCCGCGAGGAAGGCGGGAGCGCGGGCCGGGCGAAGACGGCGGACCGGATCATGGTCGCGATGTCGAGCAATCCGCCGCGGACGGCGGCGCTGTTGCGTAAGGCGAGCCGCATCGCGGGGCGGCTCAACTCCGACTGGTATTGCGTGTACGTGCAGACGCCGGACGAGCGCGCGGATCGCATCGACTCCGCGGTCCAACGCCGCCTCGTGGACAACATCCAGATGGCGCAAGCGATGGGCGCGGAAGTGGTGAAGCTCGAGGGCGACGACGTCGTCGCGGCGATCTCGCGCTTCGCGCGCGAGCGGC
>DASYXE010000021.1:0-4937 GCA_035935375.1 Gemmatimonadaceae bacterium
CACACGGACCGCGAGCAGGCGGTGGCGGCCGGCGCGGCGCGGATGGCCGAGCGCGCCGCGGTGCTGCGTCGCGCGGCGGCGGGCGAGCCGCTGCGGCTGTCGTCCATGGCGCGGCTCTCGCTCCGCGCGGCGGCCGTCGGGCTCGTGTACGCCGCCGACGAGGATGCGCAACGCGCGCCGCCGGTGCCGCACGCGCGCCTGGGACCGGCGGTCGTTCCGTTAGGCGTCCGCCCGCACCTGTACGAAACCGTGCGCCCGGCCTCCCCCGCATCGCTCGGCCTCACGGACGCGACAGCGCGGGTGCTCGTGTGCCGGTACGACGCGCGGTCGCGCGCGCGCGCGAGCAACGTCCTCCGCGTCATCGCGCTCCTCGCACCCCGGCACCCCGACCTGCACCTCGTGATGCTCGGCGCCGGCGCCCCTACGGATGATCTCCGCATGCACGCCGCCGCGCTCCGCATCTCGCGCAGCGTGATCTTCCTCGACGAGCGCCACGACGACCTCGCCGTCCTGGCGCTCGCCGATCTCGGATGGGTCGTGGCCGGCGGCGACGACGGCGCGTTCGCCGTGCTCGACCTGCTCGCCTCGCGCGTCCCGGTGATCGCCGAGCGCGGCACGGTCGCGGCGCTGTACGTGCCCGATGGGATCACGGGCATCGTGCTGCCGCACGGCGACGCGCACGATGCCGCCGCGTCCATCGCGCGTCTCCTCGCGCACGAGGACCAACGCGCCGCAATGGGCGGCGCCGGCCGCGTCCGCGTGGCGCGCGACTACACCGAGACGCTCATGGTCGACGCGTTCGAGCGCGCGGCGCTCGCCGCCAGCGACCGGAGCACGTGGTGACGGCGGCCCCGCCGGCGCGCACGCCGTCGCTCGTCCACCGCGTGGAGTACGGCGCGCTCCGGTCCTGCATCGGGGCGTTGGGCTTGTTGGGCCGCGACCGCGCCCTGCGCGCCGGCGCGTCGCTGGCGTCGCTCGGCTGGCGCCCGTTAGGCATCCGGAGCCGGGTCGTCGAGCGCCAGATCGCCGCTGCCTTGCCGGAACTCGACGCCGCGGCAGTCGCCGCCCGCGCCTACCGCCACCTCGGGACCGTCGCCGTCGAGACGGCGCTGCTCTCGCGCATGGGCCCCGAGCAGGTGCTCGACCTGTTCGAACGCGTCGACAACTGGGACCTGGTGGAGCGCAAGCTTGCGTTAGGCCGAGGGCTCATCGCGGCGTCGGGCCACCTCGGCAACTGGGAGCTCTGCGCCGCGTACGTCGCCGCGCACGGCATCCATGTCGACGCGGTGATCCGCCGCATGGGCAATCCGCTCTTCGACGCATACGTCAGCCGCGTGCGCTCGCGACTCGGCCTCACCGTGGTGCGCGATCGCGAATCCGTGCGCCGCACCCCGCGCACGCTGCGCGACAACGGCATGGTCGGCATCCTCGTCGATCAGGCGGGTCTCAACATCGCGTCGACGTACGTGAATTTCTTCGGACGCCCCGCAAAAACGCCGCGTGGCGCAGCGGTATTCGCGCTCCGGTTCAATGCGCCGCTCGTCTTCGGCACTGCGCTCCGCCAGCCGAACGGCCGCTATCACTTGTTGGTCGAGGACGTTCCCGTGTCCAACACCGGCAACCTCGAGCGCGACGTCGACGCAGTGGTCGCCGCATACACCGCCATTCTCGAGCGCCACATTCGCCTCGCGCCGGAGCAGTATTTCTGGCACCACCGCCGATGGAAGCAGCAGCCCGCGGGGACGCCGACAGAGTTGCGGGATCCGGTTGGGTAGGTGGACGTTGTGAGTTTCTGGTCGGAGACAGGGAAGGGGGAAGCGCTCGCTGGCGCTCGCTTGGGGAAGCGCTGCGCTTGGGGAAGCGGCGGCGACGCCGCCTTGGGGAGTGGAAGGACATCAGTTGTCTTTGGATGGAGAATGCCGCATCGCGCGGGCTCGCGCGTGGCACTCCCGTCGCGCAGACCATCGATGTTGTTCCGCTCCCTAAGGCGGCGTCGCCGCCGCTTCCCCAAGCGCAGCACTTCCCCAAGCGAGCGCCAGCGAGCGCTTCCCTATTCCCTGTTCCTACGGTAGCGCGCTCTTCGCAGTCGGGGACGGCTGATGCGGCGTCACGTTGCCGGTCGCGATCGCGCCGCCCGGCGGCGGGGGAGGCGGAGGCGGTATCACCGTCAACGATGTCGTGCCGTTGACACCCTCGCTCGTTGCGGTGATCATGATCGGCGGACCTCCCTGGAGGGCCTGTACCACACCGCTCATCGAAACCGTCGCCGTTTGCTTGTCCGACGTCGACCACGACACCGCGCGTCCGCTCAACGGGTTGCCCTTGGAGTCGAGTGTCTGCGCCGAGAACTGCGCCGAATCCCCCGCGGTCATCGTGGTATCCTGCGGCGTCACGATCACCGAGCCGACGGGCACCGGGTTCACCGTGACCGCCGAGGAGCCGGACTGACCTTCGCTCGTCGCCGTGATGTTGGCCGAGCCGGCGGCGACCGCCGTCACGAGTCCCGTGGTGTCGACCGTCGCCACCGCGGTGTTGTCCGACGACCAGGCGATCACGCGTCCCGTTAGGACGTGGCCCTGCGCGTCCTTGGTCGTCGCGGTGAACGTCGCCGTGTCGCCCACGTTCATCGTCTTGTTCGGCGGCGAGACGGTCACCGAGGCCACGGGCACCGCGATCACGACCACGGCGGCCGTGCCGACTTTGCCTTCACTCGTCGCCGTGATGTTGGCTGTGCCGATACCCTGACTCACGACGCGGCCGGTGCTCGAGACAATGGCCACGCTGCTGTTGTCGGTGTCCCACGAGATGGTGCGACCCGTCAGCGGGTTGCCGACCGAGTCGAACGTTTGGGCACTCAGTTGAATGGCTTGGCCTAACTGAAGCGTGTCGGGCGTCGGCGTGACGACGACAGATGACACCGGAACGTTCGCCACCGTGACGGAGGCGAAGCCCTGCTGGCCCTCGACCGTGGCGGTGATCACGGCAGCGCCGAGGCCCTGGGCGGTGACGAGGCCGGTTGCCGACACCGTCGCCACACCGCCCTTGTTGGACTTCCAGTTGACCGCCCGCCCAACGGCGCTGAGCGTGTCACCCACGGAGTCGAGGAGTACAACGCCCAACTGGCTGGTCTGGCCGACGAACAGTGACACCAGATTCGGCGTGACGCTCACGCTGCTCACCGGCACGAGCTTGACCGTGATTGACGCAGTGCCGTGCGCGGCGCCGCTCATCGCGGTGATCGTCGCCGATCCCGGGGCGACGGCGCTGACGTTACCGGTACCGCTCACCGTTGCGACATTCTCGTTGTTCGAGCTCCACGTCACCGCTTGCCCACTGATCGGATTCCCGTGGCTGTCGGTCACGGTCGCCGAGAGTTGCAATTGCTGCGTCACGAACAGGGTCGCCGAACCCGGCGAAATGATGACCGCGCTCGCAGGCGACGGCGACACGGTCACGGGTATGGTCGTATGAGCGGCACCGCTCGTCGCCGTGATGGTCGCCGTCCCCACCGATATGCCGGTGACCGTGTCGGTGCCGAGACCACTCGAGGAAAGTGATGCCACCGAAGGTTTGTCGATCGTCCATGCAACCGGCGCACCGGCAATCGTCGCCCCCGACGCATCCAGCACGGTGGCGGTCAATTGCGACGTCTGCCCAACGGTGATGCTCACAGTCGTCGGTGCGACCGTGATCTTCGATGCGACCTGGGCACCGACCGAGACCGCCGCGCTTCCCGATTTCCCCTCGCTAGTGGCCGTGACGGTCGCCGGCCCAACGGCCACGGCCGTCACAAGTCCAGTGTTGTCGACCGTGGCGACAGTCGGATCGGAGCTGGACCATGTCACGACACGACCCGTGAGCGGGTTGCCGTCCGCATCAAAAAGAAGCGCTGCCAGGCGCTGCGTTCCACCGACTTTGAGCGTTACCGTCGGCGGACTAACGGTCACGGACGCGACCGGTCGCGGCATCACACTGATCGCGGCGATTCCGGATACACCATTGGCGCTCGCCGCGATTTGGACGGATCCGGTATCGATGCCGGTCACGGTGCCGTTGCTCGAGACGGTCGCGACGTTTGCGTTAGACGTATTCCAGAAGACGGTCGCGCCGCTCACGACCTGGCCCTGCGCGTTGACGACTTTCGCGCTGAGCGTGACGCTGGCGCCAATGTCGATCGAATCGTTGGACGGGGTGATAACGACCTTGCCGACTCCGTTGCCGGTGCCGGTGCTGTCGCCTCCGCAGGATAGAACCGCGAAGCCGGCGAGAGCCGCGAAGACGAGTACAATCGAACGAGGTACGGCGCGCATTCGGACAGAGGTTCGGAGGTGGCGCGACCCATGTTAACGGGCTGGCCGCATCATTGGGAAGCACTTAGCAAGAAACGTGGAACCAGGTTCGCGACGGGCTGGGCAGCTCGGGATCGCCCAGCAGTGTTTCGGACTTGACCGACGGTCCGCCGAACTGTGCCACAGGCCAGCGAGATCATGGCTTCGCTCGAGCCAGCCGATCCCTTCATAAGTCACCATGAGGTGACACAATTGAGTCACCATCTAGTGACCATTGCTAAAGTGCCAAATTACAGCTATTAAGGCGCGCGCTGGCGAACATCGATGCCGCCCAGCAACTAGAAGTCGTCACCTATCGGTGGCAACAGACATGGACCGAGATCGGGAAGCCACCAGAAACAAGCTCATGGATGCCGTCGAACGGATCGCCATCCGCGACGGATTCGAGGCGTGTGGCGTGAACGCGATAGCTCAGGAGGCTGGCGTCGACAAAGTCCTCATCTACCGATACTTCGGTGGAGTCGATGGCCTCATCTCGACCGTCATCGCCGAGCGCGCCGCGTGGCCCAAAGCGGCTCCGTTGCCCGACGGCGGGTCGCCCGGATCCACTTTGTCGTCCGCACTCATCGATCAAGCGCGCGCCATTCG
>DASYXE010000022.1:0-4500 GCA_035935375.1 Gemmatimonadaceae bacterium
CCGTACGCACTCGAGTGGGCGACGGAAATCGACGGCGGCGCCGCGGGTACGGCGACGCAGTTCTACCTCGACATGACGCAATGGTACGCCGCTCACCCGCAGTACAATATCGAGACCGGGTTCCTGCACTTGCCTAACGCACCGGCGGATTCGGCCCACCGCCTGGTCATCTTCACGTGGGGCACGCACAAGTGGCCGATCAACCCCGCCGATGCGGGCATGCGTGCGTACGAAGTCGACCGCCTCACCCGTGTCGCGAGCGGGCACGAAGGCGTGTTCCTCGACGTCGAAGCGTCGGGCGATTTCATGCCGCAGATCGCGCTGTCGCAGGAGTACGCGGTGAGCGCGCCCTACCAAACCGCGCATACATCGCTGTTGGCCGCGATCAAGCAGGCGTTCGGCTCGAAGATGCTGATGCTCAACACCTCGCAGTACACCTCGGATCTCGACCTGGCGGACGCGAAGGCGGCCGGCGCCGTGCACCTCGAGAAAATGAACAACCCGCTCTTCTCGGAGACGTATCTGCGCTGGCAGTGGTGCGAGACCCTGATGTCTAACGGAGTATTCGTGGACTTCGTGAGCAGTTTGTCGAGCAGCGAGGAGGCGACATACTCGGGCACCATACCGCCAGGGAACTCACAGACCACCACGCAGCGGATGAAGTTGTGGGAGCTCGCCAGCTACTACATGGTGGTGCCGACGTCGCCGAATCAGCTGGGCCTTCAACTCGAGAATATGTGGAACCTGCCGTACTCGCAGATCTGGACGCGGGCGCAGGAAGCCGACATCGGCCATCCCACGGCATCGCGCACCATCGTGACCCGCGGAACGGACCCGGTTGGGCAAGGTTATACGCTGTACAGCCGGGACTTCGACCGCGCGCTCGTGCTGCTCCGCCATCAATCCGGCTGGGGCACCCAGGTGTACACAAATGCGAGCGCCGTGGTGTTCCCACTTCCGGCGGGCGAGACGTGGCTCCCGTTGCACGCCGACGGTACCGTCGGCTCGGCCGTGACGAGCATCACACTCCGCAACTCCGAGGCGGCCATTCTGATCAAGCAGAACAAGGTCCAATAGCCCCGTACCGCGACGGCTGGCGTACAAAGAACTCGCCGCGTCCGGCCTCCCGGACGCGGCGTTTCTCTTATCGTGTCGCCGGAGCCCGATTCTGGCAGGCCGTGGTGTGGTCCCCAAGCTACAGTCGGGCTGTTTGCCGCTGCCCACGCGAAGGTTAGAATGGCACTGTATTAGCACTGCCTCTGCTGGTCTCAGGGACCTCGTCCCCCAAGCAAACCTCCGGTTCATGGCGCATCCGCAAACAGTTCCTCCATACCCTCCGCCCATGCCGCCCGCCGCCATGGCGCCGGCCGGAGTGCCGTGGCAGGAACCACCGCCCGACCGCCTCATCAAGGCGATCGGGTGGATGCTGTTTGCTTATATCTGGCGCATCCAGGACGTCCTGCCGATCCTCGGCAAGATCCAACTGCCGCTGTTGGTCGCCGGCCTGTCGTTGGCGTTTTTTGTGTCGTCGCGGCATCGGTTGCGCAGCATCAAGCTCATTCGCACGCGTCTCTTCTACCTCGCCGTGATTCTGTTCGCGATCATGCTCATTGGCGTGCCGACGAGCCTGTGGCCGGCCCGCAGTCTGAGCTTCGCGGTGAAGAGCCAATCCGAGAATGTGGTGCTCATGTGTCTCGTCGCGGCGAGCGTGCGGAGCATGCGCGACATCGAATGGTTCGCCAAGATCAATGTCTATGGCGCGCTGTTCTTCGCCGGAATCGTGAGCCTGTTCTTCAGCGTCGGACAGGACGGACGGTTAGGCAACCTGGTGTACTACGACGCGAACGACTTCGCGCTCGTGATGGTGGTGACGATTCCATTCACGCTCTTCTTCCTGCGCACCGGCAACGCGCGCCGCGGACGGCTGATCGGCCTCATCACGCTCGGCTTCGTTCTCATCGGCATCGTCAAGAGCGGCTCGCGCGGCGGGTTCATCGCGCTCGTCGCGATGATGATGTACATCTTGATCCGGTACAAAGCGATTCCGAAAAAGGTGCGCACGTCGATCGCCGTGGCCGGCGTTGGGCTGATCGCCGTGCTCGGCTCCGACAAGTACTGGACGCAGATCAGCACCATCGCGAACCCCGAGGGCGACTACAACTGGACCGATCCTGTGGGGCGCAAGGCGGTATGGGAGCGCGGCATTGGTTACGTCGAGCACAGTCCCGTATTCGGCGTCGGTGTCCGGGCATTCCCGATCGCGGAAGGCGAGTCCGATATCGCGCGCTCCTTGGCCGCGCAAGGGCATGGGTTCAAGTGGTCGGTGGCGCACAACTCGTTTCTCGAGACCGCCGCCGAGCTTGGCCTTCCGGGCTTCTTCGTCTTCCTGTCGTTCTTCGTCGTCTCGCTCCGCATGCTGTCGGACGTGCGCCCCGGGCGACGATACGGACCATGGGTGACACGGCGCGAGCTGGCGGTCTCGCAAATGCTCACTGGGTCGTTCATCGGTTTCATCATCGCGAGCGTCTTCGTGTCTGCCGAGTATTTCTCCTACCTGTACTTCCTGTTCGGGTTGGTCATCGGGCTGGACAAGATTCTCCGCACGCGCCGGGACGCCATGTGGGCGGCACTGGCCATGGCACGCCCTGTCCGGTTAGGCGCTCAGCCTGCACGACCAGTCGGCGCGCCGGCTCCGTATCCGCTGCCGACACCCTGACCATCACGGCGTGCTCCACGTCGTTGCACGACGCTGGTCCGCAAGCGGCGAGCGTGCCTGACCCCGACCGATCCGCCGCGTGCGCCGCCAGCTGAAGCATTTGGTCGAGTACGGACTCGTGTGGAGCGGCGCGCCGCGCGTGGCGCTCGTCTCGCGCCGGTCCCGCACACTCATTCTCGCATATCATGCGATCGTCCCGACCGGTGAGTCGCCGGCCGGAGACGCATCGCTGCACTTACCGCAGGCCAAGTTCGCCGCGCAGCTCGACGTGCTTGCACGCACACACGACGTCGTGCCCCTCGCCGACGCGCTCGCACCCTCGCCGGCGGGCGCGACCCGGCCGCGCGTGGCCGTCACGTTCGACGACGCCTACCAGGGTGCGGTGACCGCCGGCGTCCTCGAGCTCGTGCGCCGCGGCATGCCGGCCACGATCTTTGTGCCGCCCGGCTTGTTAGGCGGTCAGCGGTTCTGGTGGGATGTGCTCGCGCCGGCGGACGGTGGGGCGCTGGATCCGCGGCTCCGCCACCGCGCGCTCACCGAGTGGCGCGGCCAGGCCGAGACCATACTCAAGACGTTAGGCAAGGACAGTCGGTCGCCGGCCGGACCGGCGTACGCGCGCAGCGCCACGCCGGACGAGCTCGATCGCGTCGCCGCGCAGCCGGGCATCGTGCTCGGCTCGCACACGTGGAGCCACCCGAATCTGGCGGCCCTCGACGCCGCCACGCTCGAGGACGAGCTGCGCCGCCCGCTCGCCTGGCTCCGCGCGCGATACGAGCGCGTGCTCCCGGTGCTCACGTATCCGTACGGACTGCAATCGGATGCCGTGCAGCGCGCCGCGGCGGCGGCCGGATACGAAGCGGCGCTATGCATCGACGGCGGCTGGGTCGGCGAGCCTCGACGGCTGTTCGCCCTGCCCCGGATGGACGTTCCGGCGGCGGTGTCCAAAGCCGGATTCGAGCTGCGCGTGAGCGGAGTGCTCTCGTGAGCGCGCGTCCGGCCGTGCTCGTCACCGACGGCGATCAACGGGCGGCGCTCGCCGTCGTCCGATCGTTAGGCGCGGCGGGATATCCGGTGTACGTCTGCGCGCCGCGCCGGCGCTCGCTCGCCGGCGCCTCGCAACATGCGCGTGCCGAAGCGCTCGTCACGGACCCGCTCGAGGATCCGCAACGGTTTGCGGCGGACGTTCGTGCGCTCGCCGCCCGATGGAACATCGGCGTGTTGATCCCGATCGGAGACGCCGCGCTGCTGGCGGCGCTGCCCGACCGCGCGAGGTTGCCAAACGTCCTCATACCGTTTCCCGACGAACGTGTGGTGCGCCGCATCGCGGATAAAGCCGCCGTGCTCGAGGCCGCGGCGACGGTCGGCATCGCGATCCCGCGCCAACACATTGCGTCCGATCGTGATGCCCTGATGGCCATCGCCTCCACGCTCGAGTATCCGGTGGTGCTCAAGCCGTCGCGATCGGTGACCGAACACGGCGGCCGGCGGATCAAGCTACTCGTTAGGCACGCGGCGTCGCCGGCGGATATCGCGGCCGCCGCGGCGGAGCTGGATGCGGCAGCGTATCCCGTTCTCGTCCAGCAGCGCGTGGTGGGACCTGGCGTCGGGGTCTTCCTGCTCGTGTGGAATGGCGAGACCCTCGCCACGTTTGCCCACCAGCGCATCCGCGAGAAGCCGCCTGCGGGCGGCGTAAGCGTGTATCGCGAGAGCGTCGCCGCCGATCCGGACCTCGTCCGCCGGTCGCGCGCCCTCCTCGACCGATTCGGCTGGTGCGGTGTCGCGAT
>DASYXE010000023.1:0-3653 GCA_035935375.1 Gemmatimonadaceae bacterium
GGCCGCGTGCGGGCGATCGCCGGCGGCGCGGCATTCATCGATGCGCGCGGCGCGGTGTGGCTGCCCGGTTCGGCGGCCGGCCCAGGTCCGTTGCGCCGCCGGGCGGAGCTCACCGAGCTCCGCGAGGAGCTGGCGGCCACGGAGCGCGCGCGCGGCGAGGCGGCGGTGGCCGCCGAGATCGCGCGCGCTCGGTTAGGCGACGCGACCGCGGCCGCCGCGGACGCGGCGGACGCGTTCGCGCAGGCCCAGGACGCCGAGCGTCAGGCGGCGGGCGTACGCGAAGAGGCGGACCGGCGCGAGCAACGCGCGGCGCGCGAGCTGTCGGGCGTCATCGCGCTCGTCGACAAGGTGGCGTCGCGCCGCGGCGAGCTCACCGAACGGTTAGGCGACCTCGCGCGGCGCACCGAGGCCGCGGGCCACGCGGTCACGGCGCGCGACGCCGAGTGCGCGGCGGGTGCCGCGCGGCTGGCGGAGCGCGAGCGCGCCCAGGACGCGGCCCGCGACGAGCGCGCCCGCTGGCAGGTGACCGAAGCGCAGCTGCAGGCGCGCCTGCGCGTGGCCGCCGATCGCGACCGCCAGCTCGAGAACGACGCCGCCACGGCCGACGCGCGCCTCGAGGCGCTCCTGGCCGAGCTGGGCGACATCGCCCTCGCCGACCGCGCGCTGGCGGAGCACATCGCGGCGTGGCGCCTCGACCTCGAGTCGCGCCGCGTTGCGTTAGGCGAAGCCGAAGGCCACCTGCGCGACGCCGAAGCCGATGTCCAACGCGCCGACTCCGAGCTCGAGCACCAGGAGCACGCGCTCGCCGACGCCCACCGCCGCGCCACCCAGGTGAGCGACGACCTGCACCAGGCCGAGCTCCGCTTCACCGAGTTGTCCGGCCGCCGCGCCATGATCCGCGAGCGTCTCGAAACCGAATGGCGTCGCCCGTTGGACGAGATGCTCGCGGCCGTCGAGTCGCTCGACGTCGATGAGGACGCGCTCCGCGCCGAGCTCGAGGGCCTGCGCGCGGAGCTCGAAGCCATCGGCCCCGTCAACCCGCTCGCCATCGAGGAGCACGAGGAAGAAATGAAGCGCCTCGACTTCCTCGGCGCCCAGCGCACGGACCTGCAGAACGCGAAAACGTCGCTGCAGCAGGCGATCCGCGAAATCGACGTCACGGCCCGCGAGATGTTCCTCACCACGTTCGCGCAGATCCGCGAGAACTTTCACCACATCTTCATGACGCTGTTCGGCGGCGGCGAATGCGAGCTGCGGCTCGAGAACGCCGACGCGCCGCTCGACTGCGACATCGAGATCCATGCATCGCCGCGCGGCAAGCGCACGCAGCGCATCCACCTGCTCTCCACCGGCGAGCGCGCGTTGGTCGCGCTGTCGCTCCTGTTCGGCATTTTCCTCACCAAGCCGAGCCCGTTCTGCCTCCTTGACGAAGTCGATGGTCCGTTGGACGACCAGAACGTCGGCCGCTTCGTGCGCATGCTGAACCAGTTCAAGGAGCGCACGCAGTTCATCGTCATCACGCACAACCCGCGCACCACCACCGAAGCGGCGGACGCGGTGTACGGCGTCACGATGCAGGAGCCGGGCGTGTCGTCGTTCGTGAGCGTGCGGCTGCGCGGCGGCCAGCTGGAGACAGCGGAGGAAGCCGCCGTCGGCGCGTGAGTCCCGTTAGGCGGTAACCGTGCGCCTGACGACACTCGGAACCGGGACCGCCGCGCCGTCGGCGGTGCGCGTGAACGCGGGCCACCTCGTCGACGTCGCCGGTGTGAGCCTGCTCATGGACTGCGGCAGCGGCGTCGCCCACCGTCTGGCGACCATCGGCGCCGACTGGATGCGCATCACGCACGTCGCCATCACGCATTTTCACGCCGACCACGTGCTCGACCTGCCAACCCTGCTCGTGGCGTGGCGGTACGGCGCACTGCCGCCCCGGACCGCGCCGGTCGAAGTCATCGGTCCGATGGGCACAGCGCGCCTCATCGAGTCGTTCGGGGCGATCTTCGGCGACGCCGTCGGCCGACCCGATTTTCCGGTCATCGTGCGCGAAATCGCCCCTGCCGACACGCTCGACCTGGGAAACGGCGTGCAATTGGAGTCGCGGCCGGTTCCCCATACGCCGGAGAGCATCGCATATTGTGTCAGGGGGGGCGGCAGGCGTCTCATCTATACCGGCGACACCGGCTACGACGAGAGCCTGGCGGAGTGGGCATCAGCGCGCGGGTGTGACGTCCTGTTGGCCGAATGCTCGCTCCCCGATGAGATGGCGATCGCGACGCACCTCTCGCCGTCGCGGTGCGCGGCGCTCGCGGCGGCCATGGAACCCGCGCGACTGGTACTCACACATTTCTATCCACCCGTCGAAGCCGTGGACATACGCGCCACGATCGCGACGCGCTACGCAGGTCCGGTCGTGTTGGCGTCCGACGGTTGGGCTATCGATATCGAGGACATCTGAATGCTGGTCGTGATGAAGCACGGCGCGTCGCAAAAGGAGATCGACGCGGTGGTGGCGGTGATCGAAGACATGGGATATCAAGCGCGTCCCATGCCGGGCTCGCAGCGCACCACCGTCGGTCTCGTCGGCAACGACGGCCGCGTGGACGGATCGCGCATCGAGGCGCTGTCGGGCGTCGCCCAGGTGATTCACGTCACGCAGCCGTACAAGCAAGTGTCGCGTGAGTGGCGGCCGGAAAACACGATGGTGCACATCGCGCCGGGCGTGACGGTTGGCGGCAACGATGTGGTGGTCATCGCGGGTCCGTGCTCCGTCGAGTCCGAAGAGCAGATCATCACGGCGGCGCGACTGGTGCGCGAGGCAGGCGCCACGTGCCTGCGCGGCGGCGCGTTCAAGCCTCGCAGCTCGCCCTACTCCTTCCAGGGACTCGGCCGCCGCGGCCTCGAGTTGCTCGCGCTCGCGCGGCAGGAAACCGGTCTCGCGATCGTGACTGAAGCGATGGATGAAGAAGGGGCCGAGCTCGTGGCCGAGTATGGCGACGTGATCCAGATCGGCGCGCGCAACATGCAGAACTATTCGCTGCTGCGCTTCGTTGGGCGGTTGGACAAACCGGTGCTGCTCAAGCGCGGCCTTGCGGCCACGATCGGAGAATTGTTGATGAGCGCGGAGTACGTGCTCGCCGCGGGCAATCCCAACGTGATTCTCTGCGAGCGCGGCGTGCGCACGTTCGACACGGTCACGCGCAACATGCTCGACCTCACGGCCATCCCGATCGTGCAGGGCCTGTCGCATCTCCCGATCATCGCCGATCCGAGCCACGGCACCGGCATCCGCGACAAGGTGATTCCGATGGCGCGCGCGGCGGTTGCGGCGGGCGCACACGGCATTCTGGTGGAAGTGCATCCCAACCCGGAGCGCGCGCTTTCCGACGGCGCGCAGTCGCTCTATCCCGACCAATTTGCGCAGTTGGTGCGCGAGTTGCGCTCGATCGCGGGCGCCATCGGGCGCCGGCTCGTTCCCGCGCCCCAAGGGAGCACGGCGGCGGCGCGCGTGTAGTACGAGCGAGGGACGCGGGCGCTCGCGCGCCCTTCGGGAAGAGCTGGGCTTGGGGAAGCGGCGGCTGGCGCCGCCTGAGGGAACGGGGGCGACGGCGAGACGCGAGCGCCCGCGATTTACCACTAACAGGGTGCAGGTATGC
>DASYXE010000024.1:0-1758 GCA_035935375.1 Gemmatimonadaceae bacterium
GAGCAGCTCATTCGCGCCGCGAACATTCGCGAGATGGAAGCGCAGGAAGCGCGCGGCCAGGTGGTGGATGCCGTGGACGAGCTGCACATCCCCGACCGGCAGCTCTTTCTGTTGACCGCCGCTGCCACGCCGTTCAAGCCCGCGGCGGCGCCCGAATGGGCCACGCGCGCGGGAGAGCGGGCGGCGGGAGCTGGTGGTGACGTCACGCTCAACGCGCACGTGGGTCGCGGCCACACCCTCCGGATTCACGCCACCGTCTTCACGACATCGAGCGGAACGCACTACATCGCGCTGGCGGCCGCCGATCGTGTGGAGCTCGAGGACCGCTATGCATCGCTCATCGGCGCGTTCGGGGGCGCCGTGCTCGCCGCACTGCTGCTCGTTGCGTTAGGCGGCTGGGTCTTGATGCGCAAGTCCACGGCGCCCGTCGAAGCCACCATGGCACAGATGCGCCGCTTCATGGCCGACGCCGCGCACGAGCTGCGCACACCCATCGCCGTGCTGCGGACCCGCGCCGAGGTCGCGCTCCAGCGCGAGCGCGACGCCGCGTCCTACATCGAGACGCTGTCGCGCGTCGAGGACGAAGCCAAGCGGTTAGGCGCCATCGTCAGCGACCTGCTCACCCTCGCGCACGCCGACGCCGGTGAATGGCCGGTGGCGCACGAGCGGCTGTTCCTCGACGACATCGCGCTCGACGCCGCCGACGCCGCGCATGTGCTCGCCCGCCAGCGCGGCGTCACGCTGGAAGTCGGCGCGTTCGAAGAAAGCCCGATCATCGGCGATCGCGCGCTCGTGCGGCAGCTGCTCATGCAGATCCTCGACAACGCCGTGAAATTCACGCCGCATGGTGGACGCGTGCGTGTCGATGTTTCGGCGTCCAATGGAACATCGACTGTCGTCGTGGCGGACACGGGCATCGGCATTCCCGCATCACAGATTCCGCACGTATTCGACCGGTTCTATCGCGCCGAAAATGCGCGCGAGCGCGCGCCCGGCGCGGGACTGGGGCTGTCGATCGCGCGGTGGATCGCTAACGCACACGGCGCCACGGTTTCGCTCGACTCGACGCCGGGCGTCGGCACAAAAGTCGTGCTGACATTCCCCAGAGCGCCCTGACTGTAATCGCGCTGACAGCTACGACATCTAAGTTCACGTGAACATGGGCCCGACGATCACGCCGCCGCACCCGACTCCGTTCCGTGCGCCGTTGCTGGGCGCCGCTCTGGCAGCCGCCGCGGTGATGGCGCCGCGCGCGGCTGCCCAGCAACCCTTTACGCGCGCGCAGGTCGTGGCCGCTGCACTGTCCTCGCAGCCGCTCATCGCGCTCGCCGATGCCGACAGCGCGATTGCTGCTGCCGACGTATCGACGGCGCGCGCGTATCCCAATCCGACGTTTTCGTTTCAATACACGAAAGACATCCCGCGACACCACTCGATTCTCGATATCCCGCTCGACTTTCCCTGGGTGCGCAGCCCGCGCATCGGCGCGGCCACGGCCGGCCAGCAAGCCGCATCGCTGCGCCTCGCGCTGGCGCGCGCGTCGGTCGCGTTCGTCGCCGAGACGAGCTACGCGCGCGTCCTCGCGCTGCAAGAGCACGCCCGGTTAGGCCGCCGTGACGCGCTCGACGCGGACAGCTTGTTCCACATGGCGCAGCGCCGCCTCCAGGCGGGCGATGCGAGCCAGCTCGACGTACGCGTGGCCGAAATCAACGCGGGCCAACTCGAGAATACCGCGCAGGATGACTCGCTCACTGCGCT
>DASYXE010000025.1:0-10751 GCA_035935375.1 Gemmatimonadaceae bacterium
GCATTGAGCTCGCTCAAGACGATCGTGGTGACGAGCCCGTTCGCCCAGGATGGCAAGTCGACAGTGGCGGCGAATCTCGCCACGACGTTCGCGCAGCACGGCATGCGGACGCTGCTCATCGACTGCGACTTGCGCCGCCCGACGCAGCACGAAGTGTTCGGCGTGTCGAGTCGGCCTGGCCTAACGGATCTCCTGACGTCGGACGAGCTGATTCCCGGCGCCGGACGTCGGACGAGCGTGGAGAACCTGTCGCTGATCACGTCGGGCGCGCCGCCGCCCCGGTCGCCGATCGGGACGCCGTCCAGCGCGAAGATTCTGTTCGGCGTGCTGCTCGGCCTGTTCTTCGGTTCGGGATTCGCGTTGGTGATCGAGCACCTCGATCAATCGATCCGCGGGCGTGACGACGTGGAGGCGACGTTGCAGCTGCCGGGGCTCGCGGTCATTCCGCGACTCGACAACGCGATCCTGCCGACGCGCGTCCGCAAGGCGCTGACGGCGAGCGGGAACGGTTCGTCGAACGGTCATGCAAAACAGGTGTCGGGCAAGCTCGTGACGGTGAACGACTCGCGTTCCGTCGGTGCGGAGGCGTATCGCACGCTGCGCACGAAGCTGTTGTTCTCGCGGGCATTGAGCTCGCTCAAGACGATCGTGGTGACGAGTCCGTTCGCGCAGGATGGCAAGTCGACGGTGGCGGCGAATCTGGCCACGACCTTCGCGCAGCACGGCATGCGGACGCTGCTCATCGACTGCGACTTGCGGCGGCCGACGCAGCACGAAGTCTTCGGCGTCTCGAGCCGGCCAGGCCTGACGGATCTGCTGACGTCGGACGAGTTGATTCCCGGCGCGGGTCGGCGCACGAGCGTCGAGAACCTGTCGCTCATCACGGCGGGTCCGTTGCCGCCCGATCCGCCGGAGCTGGTGGGCAGCGCGCGCATGCGCTCCCTGCTCGAGAAGTTAGGCGAAACCTTCGACGTGATCGTGCTCGACACGCCGCCGGTGCTGCCGGTCGCGGACTCGGCGATCCTCGCGTCCCTGGCCGACGGCGTGCTGCTCGTGGTGCGTGCGGGACAGACGGATCGCCGCGCGGCGCAGCTCGCGGTGCAGCAGCTGCAGGACGTGGACGCGCGGATTCTCGGCGCCGTCCTCAACGATCCGAACGAGCAGGTACAGCTGTACGACAGCTACGGATACGCTACGTATTACGGATACGCGACGAAAGAGTGACGGGTCGCGGGATCCGCGCATTGTGACGGCCCGGCACCGTTAGGCGCCGGGCCGTCGCGCATCGTCAGGGCGCGGCGGGCGTCCAGACCGGGAACAGGTTGGTACCCGTGCTGGTCAGCGACGTCGATCGGGCGCCGTTGGCGCCGATGATGTAGACCTGCCACGCGCCGTCGTGTTGGGCCATGAACGCCAGCTTGCGGCCGTCGGGCGACCAGGCGGGGAACGTCGAGAAGTCGGTGCCGTCCGTGACGGTGACGTCGCTCGTGCCGTCGGCGGCCATCACGTGCAGCCGCGCGTTGCCGCTCGCGGGCACGACGACGTAGGCGATGCGCGACCCGTCGGGCGAGTAGACCGGCGCCGTGGCGGGGTCCGCGGACTGCGTGAGCGCGTGCGCATCGGAGCCATCGGGCGCCATCGTGTAGATCTGGGCCGCGCCGCCGCGCGCGCTGGCGAACGCGATACGCGAGCCGTCGGGCGACCAACTGGGGTGCTCGTCGCCGGCCGTATCAGCCGTTAGGCGAGTGAGGCCACTGCCGTCGGCGTGGACGACGTAGATGGCCAGGAACCCGTCCCGCGCCGACTCGAACGCGATGCGCGAGCCGTCGGGCGACCACGCGGGGAACCAATTGAAGCCGCCCGCGCTCGTGATCGCGTGGACCCCCGAACCGTCGCGATTCATCGCGTAGATCTCGTAGTTGCCGCCCGCGCCGCGGTTGCTCGCAAACGCAACATGAGAGCCATCGGCGGACCACGAGGGAGTGAGGTCGCTCGCGGTGCCGTCGCTCACGCGCGCAACGTCGCTGCCGTCGCTTTCGATCGCGTACATCTCGTCGGGACCCGCGCGCTCCGACACGAACGTGAGCGGCCGGGCCGCGCACGAGATGTGAAACGTGACCGTATCGAGACCAATGGCAAAAACGGCGACGGCCACGGGACTCGCGCCATCGAGCGTACAGTTGCCGGCAAGATTGCCGATGCCGACGCTGTGACGTCCGATCTCGATCGTGGTGAACGCGTAGAGCGACGAGTCGCCGACTGCTACCGGCGATTTGCCATCGAGCGACACGGTGTATGGATCGACCTGGAGATCGACGCCGGTCGTGCGCGTCATCACGCGCAGTGAGCCACCAGACCCCGTGGCATCGTGACACGCGACTGCGGCGAAAAGCAGAAGGGCCGTCGCGAGCGCTCCACCGATGCGCGAGAGACGGAACGACGGACGAGGCGACGGTGCGAGGTGGAGCGACATGAGTCCTCCCTCGGAGCAAGAAGACGACATCTCCGAGTAGTGGACCGTTGGGGTTGCGTTCGGGTCACCCGCAGTCGCGCGTGGGTGTGTGTACCTCCTCGTGACGCGCTGCGTTGGGCATACACGTGTAAAAAAACACACGCGTCAACCGGTCGCTTTGACAAAGAAAATTGTATGGCCGAGTCCGTATACCTTATTGGCTCCCATAGAGTAAGTTGGCCTCTGCATTGCACGCGCCGTGTCATCCCGATGATGTGCAACGGGAGTCGACCCGAAACGAATGTCGACGGCGTCGGCGCAGCGAATTGCGGCGAAGGCGATCAGAGGACAGCCTACTTGGAGGAGTGATCAACGATGGCCAGCACCAGTCACATGACCAAGAGCAACCGGGGCTTCGCGGCGATGGATACGTCGAAGCAGCGCGAGATCGCGAGCAAGGGTGGTCGCGCCGCGCACGCGCAAGGAACAGCGCACGAGTTTTCGCCCGACGAAGCGCGCGAAGCGGGACGCAAGGGCGGGATGGCGGTGAGCCGCGATCGCGACCACATGTCATTGATTGGCCGCAAGGGCGGCGAAGCCCGCGGTGCCGCGCGTCGCAACGGTCCGTCGAGCAACGGCGCATCCGCGCGCTTCTAAACTCGATTGCGCTGCGTGAGGACGACGGGGAAAGGCACGCCCGTCGTCCTCGATGTCACGGAAAGCGGTAGGGCGTAAAATCCTTCCAGAGCTGCTCGATCATCGCAGGCTGGATGGGAATGGATACAGGCTTGTCCGGTTGGGCCGCGTCGACGATGCGCACCGCATAGGTAGCCGTCGTTCCCACAGCGCGCGGCGCGAAGTCGCGAATGCGATACACGTAGATGCCTTGCATGGGCACCTGTCGTCCGCTCGCGCGCATTTCATCCACATTGAGCACGGCGGGAATCCGTACCTTTTCGACGGGTACGATCGGCACACCATCGCGCGTGATCACCATCGACTTGAAGTTGCCGCCGTCGAAAGTTTGCAGCTTGTCGGCCTCGTAGAATGGGAAGGCAGCCGCTTCGGGCATCACGTTCACGATGACGACGGCTCGGCGATCATCGAGATAGTCTCGCCAGTCGCGCCACCCTTCGATCGGGTCGATGCGGCGCCACTGTGCGGCCTTTCGCGGATCGTCGTGCTTGCGCGCGACCAGCGCTTTATCGGCTTGGACCTGACGCCACGCCATCACCTGCGGCGTCATGGTCAGGAGGCGGAACGGGCCGCCGCCGGTGCGATACACATCGAGGTCCAATCGGGGCAGCGCGCTCACCGCATCGATCGGCGCTTTGGGGAACGGATCGGGCGGCAACACGGGCAGCAGCGAATCTGTCGGCGCCGCTGCGCCTAACGACGGCAGCGCCGTGCGCGCGCGCTGCACGGCGTCCGCAATGGACGAAGCCGGAGTCGACGACGCGACGCGAGGTCCGGCGCTGACATCGGAAAGCGCCAACTGGCTTTCACGCGTGCTGTTGAGCGCGATCACGTAACCGTCCAGATTGACGAGCGGGCCGCCGGTGTTGAGCCAGTTCACGCCCGCGTCGCTCACGATCGCATGGTCGTCGGCCGAGCTCACGATGCCGATCGAGAGGACCGACAGGCGGTTGAGCGGAGAGCCGAGCGCGAGCACGCGGTCGCCGGCTGCGGGGGCGGTGCTCTTGCTGCTGTCGAACAGCGGGAGCACGACGCACGCGCCGCAATGGCTCATGTTGATGGCCAGTACGGCGACGTCCTTGTCGTCGTCGCTGACGAGCGGTTTGGCGTAGACCTTGGTGACCGAGTCGATCTGGACGCGCACGTCGTCGGCGCCTTTGATGAGGTGCGCGTTGGTCACGACGAGCCCCGTCGAGTCGGCGAGGAATCCGGTGCCGCGCCCGACGCCGAAGACGGTGAACACTCCGCTCTTGTATTTGGCGAAGATCTCGCGCTCGACGTTCTCGTGCCTAACGGGCTTGGCCGGCGTCTTGGGCGAGGCGGCGCTGTCGGCGGGGCCGGCGCTGTTCGCGGGCTGCGTGCTGTCGGCGGCCGTCGGCGCGGTCGACGTACCCGTGGTCGCGGTCGCGACGGCGATGGTATCGATGATCGCGTTCCGCTGCGTCAGCTCGATCGGCCGCATGTCCTTCGAAAACGTCTGGTAGAACGCCCAACGGTAGCGCTGGTTGCCGATCGTGACGCTGCGTGCGCTCTCGATGCGGTACACGCCGTCCTTGAACGATCCGTCCGCCGAGCCATCGAGATCGGTGGACGTGCGCGTGGTATCGCCGTGCGGACCGATGATGAACAGGTCCATCTGCGGCACGGGACGCACCGTGAGGTCGGTGCCGACGACGGCGGCGCGAATTTTCACGGGGAACGTCGTGTCGGGAGGCGGTACAGCGACAACCGGCGTCGGCGGTGCGGCGGCCTTGGCGCTGTCCTCAGCCGAGGGCTTCGGGTGGTCGGGGCCGCAAACGGCGGAGAGGTCGTCGATCAGCGAGGCGGTCGCGCCGGCGCGACGGAGACGGCTCTTGGCGTCGTCGTCGAAGCTGAACGAGACGCAGTTCTGCTTGGCCAGGGACAGGACCCGCTTGCTCGGCACCTTGTTCTTGACCAGGTCCGTGATATCGGAGAGCGAATAGGCGTTCGCGGACTGGCCGCGTGCGAGCGCTGGGAGACCGAGCGAGGCGACGAGCACTGCGGCGAGGGCGCGGCGCGCGTGGCGGAGACCAAGGGGTGGGCGCATAGGCATCAGGGGCAATCCGGTCCAGTCTGGCCGCGGCGCTCGTCGAGTTGTTTCTCGGCGCGGCAGGCGGCGCGGTTAGCATCGATGGCGTGGGAGAGATCGCGGCGCAACGCCGCGGCCTGTGAGGTCGCAGCGTACGCTTTCCCGAGTTGATGGATCTGGTCCGTGGCCTGGGCAAATCGAACTCGCGCGCCTTCGTACTCGCCGTCGGACATGCGGGAGCGGCCGACGTCGATGTTATCGCGAATCGGCGCGAGAACGGAATCCAAGTCGGCGGGCGGCGGGCCGGCCTCGCCGGCGCTGGAGTCGGCCGTCCCCGTGGGTGCAGCGGCGGCTACGGTCGTGGAGCTGCCGTTAGCTGTCGTGGCGGCCGGCTTGGTACTCGAGCTGTCGGAGCGGGCCGCCGTCGAGTCGTGGTGCGCGCTATCGGCGGCAGCGACGGCCGATCCCGCACCCGGCCGGCCCTTGGTGGGCCGAGCGTCCGGTGCCGCGGGGTTCGGCGGGGGCGTGCTCGGCGACGTCGCGTTCGGCGATGTCGCGTTCGGCGATGTGGCGTTAGGCGCCGCGCCGGCCGTGGTCGTCGGGGCGGGCGCCGGCGCGTTGCGCGAGGTGAACACGAACCAGGCGGCGCCGCCGCCGACGATGACCGCCAGCACGATGAACGCCGTGAGCACGACGCGTCCGGCGCCGGCGCCGTCGACCTGCGTTGGCGCACCGGCGATGAGCGGCGTTGGGCGGCGGCCGGCCTGTCGTGCGGCCGGCGGGGTCGGAGCCGGCGTCGGAACCGCGGCGGGCGCCGGCGCGGCCGGGCGCTGCACCGTCGGTGCATTGGGGTGCGGGACTGCGATGGCGAGGGTGCCGGTGCTCGAGAGCGCGCTCTGGGGCATGGCGGCGACCGCCCGCACGAGGTCGCGGCCGAAGTGGCTCGCGTGCGCGTAGCGTTCCTGCGGCTGGCTGGCGAGCGCGCGGTCCATGACGGTCTGGAGCTCGGCGGGCCACGCGACGTCGTCCTTGATCTCGGCGAGCGTGCGCGGCCGTTCCGTTAGGCGGGCGATCATCGCCTCGCGCGACGACACGGCGGGGAACGGCAGCTGGCCCGTGAGCATGTTGAACGCCACCAGGCCTAACGAGTAGATGTCGGTGCGGTTGTCGAGGGCGTCGCCGGACAATTGTTCGGGCGACATGTACTCGGGCGTCCCGATCGCGAGGCCGGTGCGCGTGACCTTCTGGTCATCGCCGGTCGTGGCCTTGGCGATGCCGAAGTCCACGACCGTGGCGACGTCCTCCCCGTTCCGCCCGCGGGCGATCATGATGTTGTCGGGCTTCAGATCGCGGTGGACGATGCCCATCTCGTGGGCGGCCTCGAGCGCGTCGGCGACCTGCCGCGTGATGTCGGCGGCCTGGACCGCGGGGAGCGCCCCCTGTCGCTCGATCACTTTGCGCAGCGGCTCGCCGTCGATGAACTCCATGGCGAGGTAAATGAGGCCGTCGTCGGTCTCGCCGAAGTCATAGATCGCGGCGACGTTCGGGTGCTGGATCTGACTGGCGTTGGACGCTTCGCGGTTGAAGCGCGCGATTGCGTCGGGGTCGTTGACCATGCCCTGATGCAGCACCTTGACCGCGCTGCGTCTCCGCATCTTCACGTGCTCGGCCAGATAGACCTGGCCCATTCCGCCTTCGCCGATGCGACGGACGATGTGATAGCGGTCCGCGAGAACGGAGCCTACGAGGTTGCTGCCAGCCGGTGCGCGCAGCGTCGAGCCATCGCGCGGGCAGAAGCGCTGCTCGAAGTCATACGTCTGACCGCATTGCGGGCAGGTCTTGGGCGGGGCGTTCACGCGCTCTTGTGGGCTCTTGTGGGCGTCAGCGGGGCGCAGCGACGCGGGTGAACCAAGCGTCCAGGACGCTGATGTGTCGACAACGGACGACCGCAGAATGAGACGAGGTGTTACAACGGTCTGCAACCGCGGGACGGACGTTGCGAACCCAGCGGCAGACGACCGTCTCCCGACGGCCACAACCAAGATACGCTAGATGGCCGTTCTTGGACATATCCGCGGAGTGATGGCGGCCAACACGGGTGCCCGTCACCGAGGAGCGCGAGGGCTTCCCAGGCATCGCGGGCACGGGCATCTTGAGAGGCTTTTTCGCGCCAGTGGGCATGTTTGGGCGCGGCGGCTTCGACCACTCGGGGACTCATGTCGCGTCTATTTCGTCGCCTTGCGGGTCTGGCCGTGTGCGCCGGTGTCATCTGTCCGGCTGCGCGGGGGCAGGACGCGAGCGACTCGGCGGCGTATCGGGCGTTGACGCAGACGCCTGCCGGCGCGCTGGCACCGCTGCTCGACGTGAGCGTGACGGGCGAGCGGGCGAGGTCCACGAACGTCGAAGTTCGCTACGGCATCATGAGCTTCGATTCGCACGAATACACGCACGACTTTGGCGTGAGCGTGAACGTGCCTGTGGGAAGTGCGTCGGTGTCGGCGACGGGCGGATACTACTGGCCTAACTGTACGGACAACGCGTGCAACTCGCACATCATGGCGTCGCTGGGCGTGGCGCAGAATCTGGTGGCCATTCCGACGGGGCGCGGCGATCAGCGAGCGACCTTCGACGTCGGGCTCACGGCGCAGCTCGGGTACGCCAGGCCGAGCGATACGACGCTGGTATCGGGGTCGGTGTCGCTGCCGGTATCGTTAGTCCCGGCGCCGCGCGGGCTGCGGCTCGTGCCCTACGTGGCCCCGGGCGTCGGCGTGGGTCTGGTGACTCCCGACAGCGGGACGGAGGCCGGCCTGCAGTTCATGTTTGCGGCCGGCGTCGGGATGCTGGCGCACGGATTCACCGCGAACGTCGCGCTGTCGCGGGTGTTCCTGAAGGGCGGCAACTGGCTGGTCGGCGTCGGGATCGCGATCGGCAGGCATTGAACGCGCGGGTGAAGCGCCGGAGGCGGGTGGCATGCGTTAGGCGCGCCCGCGGCGCCGCGGCAGCGCTCGCGCACGGCGCGGCGTGACCTTCGATCCGACGGCGCACCCCTGGGTGCGCTACGCAGCGCGCGGCGGCTACGTGCTGGTGGTCCTGCTCGCGACGCTGACGCACTTCCACTTCGATCCCGATCCGGCGATGGTGTCATGGCGCTGGCATCGGGCGCTGGTGTTCGCGACGACCGGCTCGGACGTGGTGGACGCCGCGCGCAACGTGCTGCTGTTCGCCGGCTTCGGCGCGGTATGGGTGGTCACGTCGCCGCGGCTGCATCCGTGGCGCGAAGTCGTGTGGATCACGGTCTTCGGATGCGTGCTGAGCACGTGCGTGGAGACCGCGCAGCTTTTCTCGGCGTCGCGGACCGCGAGCGTGAACGATGTGACGACCAACACGCTCGGCGCTCTGTTAGGCGCGGCGGGCGTCGTCGTGATGACGCGCGTGTTGGCGCGCCTGCGCGACCGCGCGCCGGTGACCGGGGTGCCCTTGCTGACGGTGGCCCTCTCGTATTGGTGCGCGGTCGGGGCCGAGATGTTCTCGCCGCTCTATCGGCACGGGATGAACCCGTGGGCGGATGGGTCGATCGCCAACCGGCTGGCGAATGCCTTGCGGTACGTGAAGCCGTTCACGGTGGAGCGTGTGTCGTTGACCGACATGGCGCTCTTCGCGCCGGGCGGCGCTGTGATGCAGGTGGCGCTCGTGGAGTTCGGGATGGGCAACGGCGCGGCGGCATGGTTGGTAGCCGTCGCGGGCGCGGTGTTCTCGTTGGGCGTCGAGCTCGCGCACGGGATCGCGGGTCAGCCCATCGAAGTGAGCGCGATCGTCGGCCACGCGGTGGGGATCGCGTGTGGCGCACTGCTGGCCTGGTGCCTCGGGCCGTCGGCGGCGTCGCGGGGGAGCGAGCGGCAGCGGGCGCGCGTTCTCGCGGCGGCGCTCGGGGTGCTGCTCGTCGCGTGGGCGTGGCGTCCGTTTGTGCCGCGCGTGTCGTGGCAGGCGGTGCGGTCGCAGGTGACGGCGCCGCATCTCACTCCGTTAGGCGTGTTGGGTACGACCTCGGACCTGTTCGGCGTCATGGATGTGGCCGAGCAGTTTTTCCTGTACGTGTCGATCGGCGTGGTGTTGGCCGCGTGGCCGCTGCGGTATCGCGGTTGGGTGGCGAATCTCCTGCCGGGGTTGTACCTGGCCGCCGTCCTCGAGGTGGGGCAGATCGTCGTCTTGAGCCGGGTGTTCGACGTGACGGACTTGCTGACGCAGTGTGCGGCGGTGGCCGTCGGGTTCGTCGTGGCGCGTCGGGCGGGGTGCGAGGCGCGCGGTGAGTTGTTAGGCAGGCGTGCGGCGGCGGCGCGCGGCGTGGCGGGCGCGGCGTAGTTCGGTGCACCGCTTGTTCATCTTCATCCGCAGCAATACCTTACGTCGCAGTCACGGCGCGGTAGCCAAGTGGTAAGGCAGCGGTCTGCAAAACCGCTATTCGCCGGTTCGATTCCGGCCCGCGCCTCTCTCGGGTTGGCAGGATGCGCCCGGACACCGGCGCGCCCGTTGCGTTAGGCGGGTGCCGGTTCCCCGGCGGCGCCCGCCGTGTCGTCGGGATGGCGGACGGGCGCGACGTGGGCGGGTGATTCGCTCGGGCGCCGCAGCGTCACGGTGAAGCGCGAGCCGCGTCCGACGGTGCTGCGCACCCGCAGGTCGCCTCCCATGCCGCGCGCCAGATCGCGGCTGATCGCGAGCCCCAAGCCGGTCCCCTCCGTTGGGCGCTTGAGATTGCGCTGCAGCTGAATGAACGGCTCGAAGATCACACTCTGTTTCTCGCGCGGCACGCCGACGCCGGTGTCGGACACGCGGAGAAAAATCACGCCGGCGAGCGAGTCGTGATCGGTCCCGTCGGCGTGCGGGTGCGGCGACGCGCGCCGCGGCGCGTCGATGTGGACGTGCCCGCCCGCTCCGGTGAACTTGACCGCGTTGGACAACAGGTTGAGCAGCACCTGTCCGACCTTGTCGGGGTCCGCGCGCACGACGAGGTCGCGCGCCACATCGACGTCCACGCCGATGCCCTTGGCGCCGATCTGCGGCTCGACCATGGCCAGCACCTCGGACACGCAGTCCGTTAGGCGAACGTCCTGGAACGCGTACTCGACGCGGCCGGCCTCCAGCTTGGCGAAGTTGAGCACGTCGTTGATGAGCGCGAGCAAGTGCTGCTCGCTGCGCTGAATCCGGGCGAGCGCGTCGCGCTGCGCGTCGGTCAATGCACCGTGGACGCCCAGCTCCATCAACTGGGCGTGGCCGGCGATGGCGTTGAGGGGCGTGCGCAGCTCGTGGCTCATCGCGGCGAGGAACGCGCTCTTGCTGCGATTCGCCAACTGCGCCGCCGACTGCGCCGCCTCGGCCTCGGCGCGCGCCGCGCGCTCGCGTTGCAGCAAGGACTCGCGCTCGGCGTCGTTTCGCTTGCGCTCGCGGATGTCGCGCGCGACAGTCGCGAAGCGGATGGGCGCGCCACTCTCCGGGTCGAAGATCGGGAAGATGACTTGATCGACGGCGATCGGCGCCGCGGTCTGGACGTGGCGCAGG